>SLHT01000096.1 GCA_007136055.1 Syntrophomonadaceae bacterium | reverse complement strand
TTTATAGATTGTGTTAAAGAATCTGTAGAAGCTTTCTTTGAGGAATAAATTAAATATTTAGTTGTAAATCTCAGTTTAGGTAAGCAATCAGAGTCTAAATCGCTATAGTAAAAAAAGCAGGTATATTGCGATTATTGAAATATCTATTATTTATAGAATTTACTATTCTATGACTTTTCAAAAATCCCTGCATAATTTGTACTAATTAATATATTATTTTCAATAAGAGCGCGTTTTTTAGGATGCAGTAAGCTGAAGTATTAATTATTAAAAACATATGGAGCTATTTACCTGAAGTAAGAAGCTTTACTAAATATGATTTTTTAGCTCCTGTAGATGTTTATAGGGAAGCCTTATGTTTTCCTTAAACTGTAAATCGTGCCCATGAAAATCGGTACCACCGGTTATTAGAAGTTCGTGCCTCAGGGCAATATTTTTGTAATAATGTGCTTGTTTAAGTGTATGTCTACTATAATAAACCTCAATTCCTTTCAATCCCATTGCTACATACTGGGCAATTTCACTTTCTCTAAGAGAAGTTCTGTCACTCAGGTATCCGGGATGGGCCAAAACAGGAATCCCCCCAGCACTCAACACCAAATCAATTGCCTGCCCGGGAGTTATTTTAAACCTTTCCACGTAGGCTCGGCCACCTCGACCAATATATTCTTTGCTAAAAGCTTCTGCTAAATCCGCGATGTAGCCCTTTTCCTGCATGACTCTGGCAATGTGAGGCCTACCAATAATATCTTTACCCGCCATTTTTCTTACTTCACCAGAGGAGATATCAACTCCTAAAGAGTTCAGTTTATTTATCATGACATCTGCCCTTGACCTGCGTGCAACTTTAACTTGTTCCAATACTTTCTGCAGTTCAATATTTTCCGGGTCGATAAAATAACCAAGGATATGTATTTCTTTTTCTTCATCCAAAGCGGATAGTTCAATCCCCGGTATAACTTCCAATCCATGTTTAAACGCTGCTTCAAGGGCAGGTTTTATACCTTGGGTCGTATCATGGTCGGTAATAGCAATAGCTCCAAAACCAGCATCTTTAGCTGCTTTAATAATTTCAGCAGGAGTAAATTGTCCGTCGGAAAAGTTTGTATGTATATGTAGATCAACAGGGCCGGGGTCAATATAGCCATGCTGTTGTAAAAAACTAATAACTTTCTCGGCGCTTACAGAAACACTTTCTTGATCTGTTTTAAGCTCAATGTCCGGTTTTTCAGGGGGTTCGTAAGGATCAGAAACACCAGTGAATTCAGTTATTTCTCCGGCCCGGGCACGAGCATATAGTCCTTTGGTATCTCTTGATTCACATACCTCCAAAGGTGCGTTAACATAAATTTCGACGAAGGAACCTATCAACCGGCGCGCTTCTTCCCGGGCCTGGCGATAGGGAGAGATGAAACAGCAGAGGGTGATGATACCGTTCCTGGTTAGAAGGGCAGCCACGAAGCTGTTACGACGGATGTTTTCATCGCGGTCGGCCCGGCTGAAACCGAGGTCTCGGGTCAGGTGCTCCCGGACCACGTCTCCGTCCAGCCGTTCCACAAGGTACCCTTTTGCCAGAAGTCTTTTTCCCACCTCCAAGGCCACGGTGGTCTTGCCAACGCCGCTTAAGCCCGTGAACCAGAGGGTGACCCCTTTTTGTGACTGCATGGCAAGCTCCTTTCCCCGTCCCGTTCAGAACTGCCCTGACAAAACAGTAGGATCAAAAATGAAAGAGAACTAGGACGGAAAGTCGTACCCGAAATAATCCAGTTCAAAAAAGTATAACTCCTTGACAATGTTGATGGACTCAGCATCATAGTAATCTTTTAGGGGAATCTGTTCGTTGCGCATGCCGGTTTTCAAACGGGGGATCTGGTCCGGCTCGAAGGGTACCTGCAGTCTTGTACAAACCTCTCGGATACCTTCATGCAGGTTTTCGTAGCGGATAAAATAATCGAGGCAGACCCGGCCCTCGATCAGGTACTTGTCCCGGTCGATTATTTGGCCCCCGCTTTTGAGCCAATTCCTGAAGGAGGCGACATTATCAGCCTGCAGAAGCCGGGGGTCGATCATTTCCTTCCTTATAATATAGTAAAAGTGGGACAGGAGTTTATCAAAAGGATTCCTGATCACGCAGAATTTAAAATAGCCGTCCCAGAGCTGATCTCCGAGCTGATCCTTGATCTGCCTGGCCGGCATATGGTTGTACCATGTGGGATCTTTTTTTCCCCGACCCCGGTAACCAATGATCCCTTCTTTTCGGACCGATGCTTCCCGGGCGTGGCTGAGCTGCCACTGGCCCTGGGGCAGGCAGTACTTTTCAAAGTAGCTCTCCACGCTGGTGCCGGCCGTTTTTAAGGTCTTGGTATAGATAAATTGTTTCCGATGACTGACGAGCATGTTCTCTCCCCACCTACCAGGGTTTAAATATAATCCCTTTTTTCTGCAAGTATTCCTTAATGGTTGCTACCGTCTTATCCTGGGAAAATGTTTCGGGGATATGGAGGTCGATCTCCACGTCGGTATTGGCCTCTTCGCCCAGCCAGACGGTAACAATTTTTTCATGGTTGATGCCCAGGCTGAGCTGTCTGACATCTTCGCGGGTCAGCTCGATCACCGAAACAATTAAAATTATCCCGGCATCGAGCATGATGTTGGCCACCTCGGCCAGGCGCCGAAAGTGTTCTTTTTTATCATTTTTAACAGAAGCCTTGATGTCGGCATCGATCCCGTAGAGCAGGTTGCCCATGCTGTAAAAGTAAACTGGCTTGCCCTGCTCAAAAAGCTTCTTTTCCAGGACCTTGGCCACCTGCTTGCGGTTGATCTCTTTTTTTCCGGTCACCAGGACCAGGGTCGGCTTCTGGCTGTAGCGCTCTGCCCTTTCTTCTTCCTCGACATAGCCCTTTTCCCACTTGATATTGCGCAGGTGTACCTTTTCTCTGGTAGCCTGGTGGATATCTGCTAAGGCTTCCTCCACGATCCCCCCGCCCGCGATCTCGTAATTGTCGACGATGACAAAGCGGCTGGTCTGGACCAGCACATCGGGCGGGTCAAAGGCGATGTCCTGGTCCAGCTTTAAAATACACTCGGCAACATCATGTTTGTCAAGGAAATCTTTGCTGGTTACTGCTAGGCTCGAGGCGTCGATAATCTTTACCACTTCTTCCAGGGTGACCCCGATCTTGGCCGTGCCCAGCTTGAAGAGGTACTGCTTATGCTTGCGGAAGGGTTCCCGGCCCAGCCAGAAGATGTTGGCCCGGATCCGAGAGGTAACCCCGGGTTTGAGCTGTCCGGCTAGGGTGGCGATCTCGCCCCGGGAAACAAAAACCTGCTCAGCAAGGGTAAAGCCGGCAGCGTAACCAGTCTCTAGTTTGTCTTTTTTGCTTTGATTAAATGCCTCGATAGATTTAACCCGGCTGATTTTACCGGAAGGGTAGAAGATGACCTTATCGCCTACTGTAAGAGTCCCGGCTTCTACTGTCCCGGCGATGATCCTGCGGTTATCGCCGTCGCGGGTAAACTTATAAACACCCTGCACGGGCATCCGGAAAGGCTTGTCTTGTTCCGGTTTTTCGCCTTCAAAGGCGTCCAGTATTTCCAGAACGCTAGACCCGCAATACCAGGGCATTTTTTCAGACAGGGAGGCGATGTTGTCGCCCCGCATGCCGCTGACGGGAATAAAACAGGAGGGTTCAATCCCGATTTTTTCTAAAAAAGCGCGGTATTCTTCCCTGACGGTCTCAAAAACTTCCCTGCTGTAATCAACCAGATCCAGTTTATTGATCAGAACGGCAACCTGCTTGATGCCCAAGACCGAAAGCATGTAACCGTGGCGGCGGGAGTTTTCCTGGACCCCCTCGGTGGCATCGATAACCAAAAGAGCCGCCTCTGCCCGGGAAGCGCCGGTAACCATGTTTTTTAAAAATTCGATATGGCCGGGAGCATCGATGATAATGTAGTTTCTTTTCGCCGTCTTGAAAAAACAGCGGGCAGACTCGATGGTGATGCCCTGGGACTGCTCGTCCTTCAAAGCATCAAGGAGAAAGGCATACTCGAAAGGTCGGGCGTTACGCCGGCAGAATTCCCGGACTAACTCCAGCTTGCCCTCGGGCAGCGAACCTGTGTCGGCCAAGAGACGCCCGATGACGGTGCTCTTGCCGTGATCGACGTGACCGACGATGGCAATATGCATATTTTCCCTATCCTCAGCAAGGCGATTTCCTTCCAAATTCAGTGCCGTCATTTTAACCTCCTACATGTAACCATCTACCCGCAGGGTTTCCAGACCCCCGCCGTCTTCCTTATCCTGTTCGCGACCGGAACGTTCGGCAATCCTAGAAAACTGGCCGGTTTTAAGTTCCTCTATTATTTCTGCTACATTTTTAGCTGTCGAATCTACGGGCCTGGTGCAGGGTGCACAGCCCAGGGAACGATACCTGGTACTATCCCCCTGGTTATAGTAGAGTGATACGGTGGGAATCTTTTCCCTGTTGATATATTCCCAGATATCGAGCTCGGTCCAGTCCAGCAGGGGGTGAATACGCACATGGGTCCCCGGGGAAAAATCGGTCTTGTACTGGTTCCAAAATTCAGGCGGCTGGTCGGCCAGGTCCCAGTTGCTCTTTTTGCCGCGAGGGGAAAAGTATCTTTCCTTGGAGCGAGTCCCTTCCTCGTCTGACCTAACCCCAACGATTACTCCGCTATAGGGCTCGCGGTTGTGATCGAGCTCGTATTTACCGGTGTCATGGTTCAAGCGGTAGCGGGGCCAGTTCCCGCTCAGGGTATTGATCAGGGCCTCTGTTTTAAGCAGCTTGCAGCACTCCAGACGGGTGCAATTGCCGTCGGGAAAGCTCTGCTTTTCCTTGAGAGCATTTAAGTTCTGCCCATAGATCATGTCCAGGCGCCACTTGATAGCGAGCCTGTCTCGGTAGGCGATCATCTCCGGTATTTTAAAGCTTGTGTCAATATGGACCAGGGGGATGGGGACGTGGCCGAAAAAGGATTTGCGGGCCAACCAGAGCAGGACGGTGCTGTCCTTGCCGATGGACCAGAGCATGCAGAGGTTCTTGAATTCGCTGTAGGCCTCGCGCAGAATGTGGATGCTTTTGTTTTCCAGCCTGGTCAAGTGGTCCATATTATTTCTCTCCTAGATTATATATTTTATAACAAACCGGTCCAACCGGCAAGAGCCATCAAGCCCAAAGCGATGAAAAAAGCAAGAATTGGGGCGGCTAGCCAGGTCGCTATCAGCCTGGTGATGGTTTTCCTGGAAGCAATATCTTTAGGACCCCCTTTTAAGAGGCTAAGGGCAATGATGGCAAAGGTATTCATTTGGACTAAGGAGGCCGGAATACCCCTGATCGTCGAGGCCAAAAGCAGCAGGCTAGCGGTAATAAAGGCAATTAAGGCCGCCCCCTGAGGCCCAATAGCAATGATATCCTTACCGGTAGTCTGCAATACCCGGCCGCCTAACACCGAACTACCGATGCCGAACCAGGGCGATACCAAAAGGACGCTGAACAGGGGAATAAATAATGGACTGGCACCAGTAGCCGGGCCCAGCTGGTTAAACATCATCGAAGCAATGGGCCCGGCGGCGTTGGCCACGTTGTTGGAACCAATGGAAAAAGCGACGTAACAAGAACAGGCCAGTGTGATCGAGGCCCAAAGGGAGCTCTGCAAAACTGTATTAAAACCATGCCGGCCGCTGTCGCGCCTGATTTTGAGCAAGATCCGGCCGGCAATATAGGTAATTATAAAACTGAGTAGGGGCAGGATAAACCAGGTCGGGATAATTTCTAAGAACAATTTGCCCGTCTGCAGTTTCTCCAGGTAAAGGGCGCAGCCGGTTAAAGCAAACACGGTGGACTGGCTGGTGGACTGGGGCACTTTGAGGATGGTGGCAAATAATATGGAGAGGGCCGAAGCCAGTAAAATTATGGAAACCAAAAGGGTGTTCATTGCTTCCGCTGGTAATATGGCACCGCCGATGGTTTGCACCACCTTGCCACCGGCTAAAAGTGCGCCCAGCATGACGAAGGCCCCGAACAGGGCCGGGATATATTCCTTTTTAATCAAATCGGCCCCGTAGAGGGCTGAAAAGGAAGGCGCCGTTCCACTGCCGCCCATGTTAAAAGCCAAAAAAAAAGCAATAATGATTGGTATCAGGTAAATATATTCACTTATCACTAGCTTGTCTCCTTCTTATTTTCTCCTGGAGGCCCGATCTGCTGTCAGGACTCGCCTGAACCGTTGATATTCTTTACAGGTTGAGGTAACGTTTTTTGAACCACGAGTAGGTGTGCTCAATTCCCCGATAAAGATCGTAGCGAGGCTCCCAGCCCAGAGCCCTAATCCGGCTCACATCGAGCAGCTTGCGGGGAGTCCCGTCGGGTTTGGTTGGGTCCAGTTCGATTTTGCCCTTGAAGCCGACCACGGTTTTGACTATTTCGGCCAGCTCCAGAATGGTGACCTCTTTTCCCGTGCCAACGTTAATAATCTCGCTGTCATTATAGTGAAGCATCAGGAAGAGGCAGGCCTCCGCCAAGTCGTCCACATACAAAAATTCTCGGCGCGGTTTCCCGCTACCCCAGATTTCGATCCGGTCACGATTATTGAGTCCGGCCTCATGAAATTTGCGGATAAGGGCGGGTAGGACGTGGGAGCTTTCCAGGTCGAAGTTATCGCTGGGCCCGTAAAGGTTGGTAGGCATGATTGAAATAAAACAAGTCCCGTGCTGGCGGTTATAGGATTGACACATAGTGATCCCGGCAATCTTGGCCACGGCATAGGGCGCGTTGGTGGGCTCAAGTGGACCACTTAATAGTTCCCTTTCCTGCATGGGCTGGGTAGCATTGCGGGGATAGATACATGAGCTGCCCAAAAAAAGCAGCTTTTTAACCCCAATCCGGTAAGCTTGGTGAATAACATTTGTTTGTATGGCCAGGTTATCGTAAATAAAGTTGGCCGGATAGGTGCTGTTGGCTAAAATACCGCCCACTTTAGCGGCGGCCAGAAAAACGTACTCGGGTTGTTCACGCTCGAAAAAACGGACCACTTGGCGCTGATCCCGCAGGTCCAGCTGCCGGCTGGTACGGGTAACCAGGTTGTTGTAGCCTTCCTGTTCCAGCCGGCGCTTAATAGCCGAGCCGACTAGACCCTTATGGCCGGCTATATAGATTTTGCTGGTTAACTCCATTATATTTATAGCCCTCCTTGAGGCAAACCATTTCATGTTCAGCTTCCTTGATATCACTTTTTACCATCAACTTGATCAGCTCACTGAAACTGAGTCTCGGTGTCCATCCCAGCTTTTCCCTGGCCTTTGAGGAATCTCCTATCAGCATATCCACCTCGGTGGGCCGGAAATAGGCCGGATCGACTTCTACCAGGACCCGGCCGGTTTTCTGTTCCAAACCTTTTTCTTCGACTCCCTGGCCCTCCCAGGCCAGATCGATCCCTGCTTCCTGGAAAGCTAGCTGGCAAAACTCTCTTACGGTCCGCGCTTCCCCGGTGGCGATGACATAATCGTCGGGCTCTTTTTGCTGAAGCATAAGCCACATCGCTTCGACATAATCGCCGGCAAAACCCCAGTCTCTTTTGGCGTTTAAATTGCCCAGGAACAATTTCTTCTGCAGGCCCAGCTTGATCCGTGACACAGCCCGGGTAATTTTACGGGTCACAAAAGTCTCTCCCCGGATGGGAGACTCATGGTTAAAAAGAATGCCGTTGCTGGCATGGATGCCGTAAGCTTCACGGTAGTTGACTATTATCCAATAGCTATATAGTTTTGCCACCCCGTATGGGCTTCGAGGGTAAAAAGGGGTGGTTTCCTTTTGCGGTATTTCCTGGGCTTTTCCGAAAAGCTCGCTGGTCGAAGCCTGATAAAAACGAACCCGCTGCTCCATTTTTAGAACTCGCAACGCCTCAAGAAGGCGCAGGGCACCCAAGCCGTCGGAGTTGGCTGTGTATTCGGGGGTTTCAAAAGAAACCTGAACATGGCTTTGAGCAGCCAGATTGTAGAGTTCATCAGGTTGGGTTTCCTGGATTATACGAATCAGGTTGGAGGAATCACTTAAATCCCCGTAATGCATAAAAAAATTTGTTTTCACTTCGTGCGGATCCCGGTAAAGATGGTCTACCCGCTGGGTATTGAAAAGGGAAGAACGTCTTTTTATCCCGTGGACGATATAACCTTTATTCAGTAAAAATTCAGCCAGGTAAGCACCATCCTGCCCAGTAATACCAGTGATTAAAGCCACTTTGGCCATTTTTTTCACCTCGTGAAAAAGTATTTTAGCCGCTGAAAACGAGAGGGTTCATACCCACCCAGGGCTATATCTAAGGCAAATTCACTGCGTACTCGCTGATAAGCATTTCTGCTATATTCTACATCAAATTCACGGTAAGAAGTAGGGTTGAGGCGCGGGATAGTAGTTACTGCCGCACCGACCCTGGCAGCCACATCGTAAATAAAGTGATCTAGCTTTTCTACCTTGATAATGTAATCTACTGCTCTTTTTCCTGTTTCGTCATTAATAAATGGTTCCAACTTAAAACGGGAAAAATCAGTTGCCAGAACCCAATCCGAAAACTCAGGCATGTCGTCGGGGACAGCTCGTTGTTCTGGTTTGTAAATATCACGACTGACATCATTCCAGTGTCTTTCCCACCAGTAGCGCCCTTGAGCATCAGGAAGACCGTAGGAATAAAGGGAAACAACCATTTTCCAAGGGTTGCGCATACTGGTAAAAACAAAATAATCTTCCCAGTTCCAGCCCATGCTTTGAAAATGCTTCTTTAGTGGAACAAGGTGTGTGTGGTGATAGTATGGAAACTGTTGAGTCCCTATTATATCTGCATAATCTCTAAAGACCGCCCTAATTGTAGTAGAAGCACATTTATAGCGAGACAGCAAGACAAATTTGTAGCGGTGCGATATAAGTATTTAAAACACCCCTGTCTGCAAACAAGTATAAGGCAGACATAGTCCACCAAAAATATAAACTTTATTTAATACCCACCAAAGCTAGCTTTTCTTCTGGTACCAAGATTATATTATCATAATCAACATTTTGATCATAATTCATTTTAACATGAAGCCTATAGCCCACAGATTCTAATGCTACGTAATTATAACCCTGAACATAATTTGCTATGTCCTGAAATAAAGTGTTCATCCTTTTACTCCATGCTAATGAAGATTCTAAATCAAGGGTCACCACTGGTCGTCCTGTTACAAATAATGCAGCCATACCTTCCAATACTTGCCTTTCTGAACCTTTTATGTCTACATTTACAAGATCGGGATTAATATCATTTTCAATGCAATAGGCATCAAGAGGGAACCCCTGAAGCAGGGTAAGGTTATTATCATGACTTATTTCTTGATCCTGGTCCAAATCGGGATGTAATACCTTGTTTTCATGCGAATGGGCTAAATCATGGACCTTAAAATAAACACTCTCCTCCTTATGCCAAGCCAACTTTGGAACAACGTAAGCTCGAGGGTAAGCCTTCAGATTTTCTTTTAAAATCTCGACCATATTGAGTGCGGGTTCGAAAGAAACAACTTTACCTTCGTCCCTGACCAGGGCAGCGGCTAACATAGAAATATAACCCAGATGGGCTCCCACATCTATTACTGTCCAACCGGGTTTTAAGAAATCAACCAGAAAAGAAGTTAAGGCTGGCTTTATTAGCCCAAAAGCATAGATCGAGGATGAAAAATAGTCCTGTGGAATAAGCTTGATGGGAGTATCCCAAAAAGTCTTGCCTTTATCCATACCATTAAGTTTCTTTTCAGCATCCTGGCGATAAAACTGATCCATCTTGGCACAGTATGTTGGATAGAGATCGCTTCTTGTAAATCTTTTTAAGGTTTTGCGTAGGTCACGGGAAATCTTATTATGATTGCCCTCATTTTTATCAACAATCACTTTATTATAAAGCCTGTAAAAGATGCTGTAGAGCTCTTTTTCCCTGCTGCTCATATTATCGGCATCAAAATCCCTTTTTTGAGTTTGGAGAAAATAACTCAGTTGCAAGGGGTACTTTTCTTGCAGATCATAGATGTAGCTTAAACAAAGAGCATCGCTTATACGATGAAAAACCTGGCAAGGATTTTCTAATAATTGCTCATATGCAACAATCACAGTCTTGTATTCCAAGCTGGTCATTGCTGCATCTCGATAACAAGAGAGCCAGAAACGGTGACCGCTGTCGAGATCCAGTCCCTCATACCGGTATAAAGCCTGGGCTACTTCCCAGGGATGTCGGGAAAGATGAATTATTTGAGGCTCAATGCCCAACTCTTTTATAACTTCCAGCCATAGGGGTAAAACCTGGTAGAGATGAGCATAACCGAGAAACAGAGGTGCTGATCTTGCAATACAGTTTTTCAGATAGGTTCTTATATCTTGCATTACCCTACCGGAGTCTTTCATTTTATTCCAGCTGGGGGTCATACTACCCACCCGTTCAGAGAAGAGTCTTGTTGTACTGACTTGGTTTTCATTTATTAAACTCGGTCCAGTATTATCGGCACTAAGAATAGGCTCCCCTTCGCAATCCCCGTGGCAAAGAAAATTGAGTCCGCTTTTTAACAGCTCAACTCCGTTTTGAGGGGGACCAATGATCAGGATAATCTTTTTTATATGACTTTCAGTTATTATAATCACTTCTCTTCGCTTTTAGAATATTACTTTCCAGCGCTACTACAAAATATTGCGCAACAGTGCGTTATGAAAATCACCATGGGTCACCTACTGCTTCACACGCGAGCCAATCTCAAGATAAGCATTGGTCATGTTCCTACAGCCCGATACTATATAATAATATTTCATGAGCCTGACTGCACTAAATTAATTATTTCTTTAACTCGATCATATAACCTGTATTCTTCGACAAAAACTTCTCTGGCCAAGCCTTCGAGATCCAGGATGTCATCCCTGGAATAATCGGAGGTATTCTTTTGGAGAGGTTTAAAAGGTTTTTCTCCCAGTAGCCCTGCGAGCAACAAGACCGATTTTTCAAGTTCTTCTTGAATACCAATGAAAGTATATTGTGCAATATATTGATCTAAGTTATTCGCATTTAAAGATGTACTCTTTAAAAGATAGCTGAATAAATAGTGCTTACTGTTTAGGAAACCGTTGAAGAATTTTTTAAAGTTTTGCGGCCTTTTATCAACCAAGATAGAATTATTGATTACTTCATCTGGGGCTTGGTACTTGTAATATAAAAATAAAGACACAATCATCCGGAACGGGTTGCGTAGCATGGTAATAATGTTAACCTTGTCCTGCAGGTTTTCACCGACAAATTGTTCGATGCCAAAACCCTTGCCCCGGTTAAAATGCCCATGCAAACATTGACCCGGAAGCAGATCCGAGAAATGGGCGACTTCCTGAAAAGAGATGTCTGGGTAATACATCAATAAGTTGCCTTTAAACCATTTTTTTAGAACTCCCCTAAAAGAAGTGCCGGCAGTTTTTGGAACATGAATCGATATCAATGGCAGGCTCGGGTTATAGGCTTTATAAATGGAAGTTAATCCATTAAACTGCCCCCTTACGTGCGGAAAAAAGTTCTTAATCGATCCACCAACGCTTTCGCAGAAACTATCAAAGAGTTTTTCTAGGCTCTCATCACCGCCTCCGCTAAAACCCCCAGCTACTTCAAAAATAACGCGGTGGCAGAAAAGAGATGCCCCATCCGGAGTAAGCGGGCCAATCTGATCCAGGCTGAAACATTTTTTACCTGTCTGTTTGGAAAGGTCATTTGAAATTTCTACCGCCTTGGGTAAAACATCTGATTTAAAAACAAGATCATGCTTCAAAAAAAGCAGGTTGGGATAGGCGGCTTTTTCTGCCGCAAAGTTATTGGAAGTAACATATGAAGTAAAAGGGTCAGCTTCAATATGAACGAAAAAAACACTGGAAAGATACTGATTAATAATTTCATTTAAATTATTATTTGTTGTATGATCAATAATTATCATCTCTAAAGGGTGGTGAGTATTGTATTTCAAAAAGCTTTTTAATAAGGACTTAAGGCTGTTAACTTCATCATTTACTGTGATAATAATGGAAACCCCTTTATGAAATAAGAGATCTTGATTTTTCTCCTTAACTTCTCGCTTGCTTTTTTTCACTAACATTCAAGTTTGGCCACCTTTAAAGCTTCTTCATATTTAATCTTCGGGAAAATATTTAGTTTACCTCCTACAGTAGCATCATAAATCTGCCTTCCTTCTTTATTGTAAAAAAACCGGGCCATATGGTAAGAAAGCTCTGAACCTGCGAGATCTGGTAACTGCCAGTTTTTTTTCCTAAAGTAGGTGGGATCAAAATGGTTAGGATCATCATTTTGCATGAATTGCACATCATTGGCCTGCCCCCGGGCGGTATAATTATGATCCATTCCGATTAAAAACACATTTTTGAAACCCATAAAAAAGGCAATTTGTAGCGCCACGAAAGTCACCGTGTAGCCCTCATGAAGAGGAACGGTGATATCCTTTCTAAAAGTAAAAGGACCTCCCGTGGCCAAGTAGTAAAAATTTGTCTCGGTGCCGTCTAGCAAGGGGCGGACCACCCGGTAAGACAAGAAGGAGGGACAGTCCATTAATTTGAACTGCTCCAGACTCTGGTCGATAACCAGTCGGTTGACGGCAACATGATAGTTTACCCTGAAATCTATTTTATCAAATAGAAG
>SLHT01000106.1 GCA_007136055.1 Syntrophomonadaceae bacterium | reverse complement strand
TACCCTGGGGCTGGTTGTCTTTTACCTGCTTGATCATATCCTGCCGCACCACCATCCGGTTACCCCCGAAGATAATGTTTATGGCGGGTACCTGAAAAAGGGGACTTTGCTGGCCCTGGGCATCGGGCTGCATAACTTTCCCGAAGGGCTGGCTATCGGCAGCGGTTTTATTGGATCGACCGAGTTAGGCACATCCCTTGCTTTATTAATTGCCCTCCATAACGTCCCGGAAGGAATGGCCGTAGCAGCCCCTCTGCAGCAGGGCGGGTACAATTACCGGAAAGTAATTGTCATCACGGCCCTGGCAGGGGTACCGATGGGCATAGGAGCCTTAATCGGGGCCGCTATCGGAAGCATATCCGTCTATGTTTTGGGCATATCGCTCGGCTTTGCTGGAGGAGCTATGCTTTATATAGTTTGCGACGAGTTGATTCCCGATGCCTACGAGAGCGCAGGTGCCCACCTATCGATTTTCGGTATTTTTATCGGGACTATCCTGGGAATTATCTTTACTTCCTGGTTTTAAGTCTTAAACCGCAATTAAATACAATTTATGATTAAGAACAATATTTTGCCAACAAGAATCGAGTTAATTAATTATGAAAAAGTATAAATACAAGTACAAGCGAAGCAGGCAAAGGGAATACATGTTAAAAATATTGCAAAACACGAACAAGCATCCTTCCGCCAGTTGGCTTTATAACGAGTTAAAGACTGAATTTATGGACCTGAGCATAAGTTCTATCTACCGCAACCTTAATATCCTTCTTGATCAAAATCTTGTCCGTAAAATTAGAACAGAAAGTAGTTTTGATCATTATGATGCCAATACAGACCTGCATTACCATTTTATCTGCCGCTTATGTGACTCAATAATCGATATAAACGTTGATGTTTTTAAGGATTTAAACAATCAGGCAAGCGAGGCTACCGGCTACCGGATTGAAGGCCATCGCCTTGATTTTTATGGAGCCTGCCCGTCCTGTTATGAAGAGAAATAAAAATTGGTTTAATAACAGCCTCTGCATTGCTTTAATTTTAGAGCCAAACAAGAAAAGAGACGCTATAATAAGAAGCGTCTCTTTTCTTGTAAAGAGTTGATCCTAACTTGAAATCGAGTTTAATCTACAACCTGGAAAGCAGAACACTGCTTGCCATTATCCTTAAGTCTACAGAGGAACCACATTAGCAGCCTGCTTGCCACGGTCACCTTCAACAGTGTCAAATTCAACACTCTGGCCTTCATCCAGAGTTTTAAAACCATCGCTCTGAATTGCAGAGAAGTGAACGAATACATCTACCCCTTCATCACTCTCAATAAAACCATAGCCCTTATCCGGATTAAACCATTTTACTTTACCTTGCATGCTATCAAACCCCTTTGACAATAAATTAGGATTAAAAAGCGGAGTAACTTAAAATACCTTTTCCTGTCAGTTTAGCCGGAGGACTAAGATCTTTTAGAGTCGTTCCATTCTTTTCAATACCATGACAAACTATATCATACGCAGGTAACAATAACAAGCTAAAGGTTGTCAAAGCCATTTGCGTTCCACCCATTTTTATAAAAAAGCTAAAAATTGGAACAAGCCCCAATGTAAGCGCCTAGCGATGGGTTCTATTTCGTTTTATCCAAAACCATGCACTCGGGAAACCCCCGATTTTTTAAATCCAGACTGATGGTATAATATCTATTGCTAACCCTTGCTGTATTTGTTGGAGGGACGTTTTCTAAAACCTCAAATAGCTTGCTATCGAAACAGGGCCTATAAAATGAAGTAATAAAAGAATTAATGTCTGGAAAGGTCATATTCTTAATAGCAACCCAGGTCTATAACAGATCAGGGGCGCTGAGCAGTTTTAGGACTCTTATCGTCACCCCTGTTCAGCTGCACAGCCTGACGAGGCGAGTCGTACATCACCCAAAGATATACGGCAATTAGACCCAGGCCCCTGGTAAAGAACCAGGCGGCGATAGCTATAAAAAACCACATCAACCCTTTACTGAACTGTCCCAGGTACATGTAGCCTGCACCGGGAAAAATCAGGTTAAGTAGACTGGACAGAATGGGATCTTTTCTGAAACCGGAGTTGTTATCGCGGCTTTTGTTTTCAGAAACCCCTTTCGATAACAATTCGGAAGATTCCAGTGCAGATCTGCAATAGCGGCATTTGATGGCAAAAGAGATAATCTCCTCACCGCAAAATTTACAGCGTTTGTAAGTTAAATCCTTTTCATTGTCTTCTATAGATGGCTTTCCGGCACAAGCCCAGGTAGTACAACCGCCCGTTTTTTCCCAACAGCCAGAGTGATAATTGCGCATACAAAGCCGGCAGCGAATGGAAAGTTCACCGAGTTTAAAATCCTGCCCACATGTACTGCAATAATTTTCTTTCATTATAAAATACCTCCATATTAATTATATCATACATATATCCCTTTCTATCATGGTTAAAATATTAGCTTGCTCTTTAAAGATTTTAAGAGGATAATTGTGGCAGATTAGCAAGTCTGGAGGAGATAAAGATGGAAAGCCGTACTGTCGCACAGGCCGCTATAAGTATAGCGATGACCACAACCAGGGATGAAGAAATGGCAATGAAGCAAAAACACCTTGAAGAGGGCGTGAAATCTTTGGCCGTTGATTACGGAGGAGAATTTTTGAGTTCCCTGCAAAAAGTTGTGGAAAGAGCAGTAGTCGCCTCAAAAAGAGAAAATATAATCGATGATTCCAGTCACTCGGACGGAGCCGTTGCCGGAGCAACCCGGGAAGCGCTGGCTCAGATTATGCCTAAAGCCCTGGGCTTGAATGTAGGGGGAAAAGTTGGAATTGCCAGGGGCGGCACCCATATCGCTGTAGCAATCTTTTTTGGAATCGGTCTGTTACACAGAAACGACGTGGCAATCGGACTTGGCCACCGGGCTATTTAACAACCCCGCCAATCAGGCCCAGGGGGAACCATCTGCAGCTCACAGCTGTCGATAAAGAAAAGGAGGGGACAGGTAGTGACTGCGAAAAAAATAAAAGTAATATTGTTTACCCTGATAATAGTTATGGCAGGTTTATTATTAACTTCCTGTGCAGCTGCGGACCGTTATGTGGATTCCGGCCATGTGGCGATGGAAGATGTGATCATGGCACCTGAACAGGCACAAGAACGGGCTTTAGTAGAAGAAGCTCCGACTGCAGATCTCGATATAAAAGTGCTTGATGAACGGGTCGGGGATAGTAAACTCCGCCATATTATCCGCACCGGTTCAATTGAGCTTACTGTTACAGATACTCAAGATAAAATAAGTGAAGTGCGCAGTATAGTTGAAGGTGCGGAGGGAATAATTAGTAACTCTAATGTTTACGAAATAAGGGATGGACAATACGGAGCTCATCTTACCCTGCGGGTGCCAAATAATAATTTTGACCAGGTAATGGAACAGCTGCAGGCTTTGGGCAAGGCTAAAAACGCTCAAACCGGAACCGATGATGTAACTATGCAATATATCGATCTTGAATCACGCCTCAACAACCAGAAAGTTCAGGAAGAAAGGCTAAGAGAAATACTTGATATGGCCGAAACAGTAGAAGAAGTGCTCGAAGTTGAAAGAGAACTCAATCGGGTCAGGGGAGAAATTGAAACAATGACCGCCCAGCTCAACCATTTGAAAGACCAGGTTTCATTCTCAACAATTAACCTTACTATCAGGGAAGAAACAATTCCAACGGAGAAGATTTCATCGGGTCCATTTGAAAACCTGGGCAACAGGATTGGGGAGGCTTTTGTAGGCAGCGTTAACTTTATTCTTAATGCTGTTTCTTATATGATTATCGCTTTTTCAGCTCTTCTTCCCATTTTAATTGTTCTGGGCATTGTTGTTGCTATAATCTTACTGTTGGTGCGCAGTTTAATAAAACGCAACAAAACAGTTACTGAAAATACAGAAATAGAACAGGAATAATACATCGAACAATTTTTTAAAGCAGGGCTGATCATAAAGGGCACTCCTCCTGCAGAGGAATGCCCTTTATTCTAAAAGGTTTCTTATTGTCCG
Organism: Syntrophomonadaceae bacterium; assembly: GCA_007136055.1. Taxonomy (GTDB): domain Bacteria; phylum Bacillota; class Dethiobacteria; order DTU022; family DTU022; genus T3SED10-7. The sequence continues at coordinate 8,689 of SLHT01000106.1, read as the reverse complement.
AGGAGTAGATAGAAGCCAGGCTAAAGCCGCTCTTCCAAGATATCGTCATCCTCCAAAATATCTTCGCGTTCGAAAAGTTTAACAGCCTGCTGCAATAATTCGAGAAGCTGCTGCCGCTCGCTTTCGGTCACACGCGATAAATAGAGGGCTAAAAGCAGGTTACGCCTTTCTTCTACATTTTCTAAAACCTTCAAACCCATGGGCGTAATCGAAATCCAGACCTGGCGGCGATCCTTTTCCTGCCTTTCACGCGAGACAAGGTCCATCCGATGCAAGCGGTTGATTAAAGCAGTAACCGCGCTTAAAGTTACCCCGAGCATATGGGCAAGAAAAGAAGTATTGCAGGGAGCTTTACGCAGGGCGCGAAGAACTACATACTGGGTATCAGTTATTTCATCCACAGTGTAACGATTATGCAAAACCCTGACCCGGTATATCAGGCGGCTGAAAACATAGTCAAGCTCTTTTATATAATCGATCAGTTTTTCGCTTTTTATTGCAATCTCTCCCTCCTGCTATACTTTACCAATTAAACTATTCTACATGTTAAATATTAACTTAATTATTTATACCACTGAATCTGACAGCGGTCAAGAATTCAAGCAGGAGAAAACCTGTTTTCAGATCTAAAATACTGTGATAATCTGTCAGAAGACGTTCTAATCAAGTTATCGAGAATCCCTTTTCGGGAGAGATGAACAATAATGAATGGAAATACTTTTTCAAAAATAAAGTTAAGCCAAATAAAATACCTGACGTTACCCCTGCTTTCAGGTCTATTATTAATCGCGGCTTTTCCGCCTTTTGAACAGGGCTATGTAACCTGGATCGCTCTTATTCCCCTGCTCGCAACCTGCCTGCGAACAAGCCCTAAACATGCTTTTTGGGCCGGCTTTGTTTTTGGGTTACCCCTTCATTTCTATACAAATCTATACTTGTCCCATGTGCTTTTTCCTTACCTGCCCACTTACCTATCCGTGATTGCCATGATTGCCATAGTTTGTTATATCAGTCTTTTTAACGGTTTATTTGGGCTGGGAGCTTCCCTGGCCTACCGCACAGGCAAAGTATGGTTTACTGCCCTGGCCCTTCCTGCACTGTGGCTGCTAGCTGAATATCTGCGCTCTTTAAGCTTCCTGGCTTATAACGTTGGCTACTTAGGCTACACCCAGTGGGGCTACCCCCTGCTTCTTAATATTTCATCTGTTTACGGTTACTGGGGGCTTCCTTTTCTGATCATTTATTTCCAGATCCTGGTTCTGTTGTTTTATTGGAATAAACTGCGGGGGATTATGATTTACTCACTAGCGGGGTTTTTTATCATTCTGCTGGCTGCCGGCCTGTTTCTGCCGGGCTTGTTTCCTGAACATACTGAAGAAAAGCCTCTTAAAGTGAGCTTAATCCAGGGCAACATCCACCCCGAACAGGTTGTTGATGCCACCCGTCAAGATAGTGTCCATATTTATCTCGACATGACCAGGGAAACATTGGAACAGGAACCCGATCTTGACCTTGTTGTCTGGCCTGAAACTGTGGTCAGCCTTAATTTTGAAACAGGGGCGGCACATCACCAGGAAGTTGCTGGCCTTGCCGAAAAATACGACGTGAACATGCTTTACGGGGCCAGGCTGAGGGATGACAGCGCTCTTTACAACTCGATTGTCCTTTTCACAAAAGACCGGGACGATGTGCCTGTCTATCATAAACACCGCCTGGTACCGTTCGTTGAGTATTTCCCTATGGAAGAGTTATTAAACCACCTGCTGGATTTGGATCTGCTGCTGGGCAGCTATTCCCCCGGTGAACAGCTTAAGATTTTTCAAGTTGAAGGGATTTTCTTTGGTGGAGCCGTCTGTTTCGAATCATACTTCGGAGATCATACCAGGCGATTTGCAGAAAAAGGCAGCCGGCATTTATTTGTCCTGACCAATGATGCCTGGTTCGGTGAGTCAATCGGTTTGGAACAGCATGCCCAGATTGCAGCTATCAGGGCGGCAGAAATGGGTATAGGCGTAACCCAGGTCGCTAACAGCGGAATCACCATATCATTTGACTACCGGGGCAGAGAGCTGTTTCGATCCGGAAAAAACGAAGCAGCTGTATTCACTTTGAACCTGGATTTTACATCCCACGATACTTTATATGTCCGCTACGGAGATTATTTCCCCGCATTTTGGGCATTATTTATGGTAATCGCCACGCCTGTGGTTATTTTCCGCAAGCCTGTCAGGCAGTAAATAAATTTAGCAATTGATGGACAGGCGTTATTTAAGAAAGCCTTTAATTACAACCACGGGAGTTCCGGCATCTGCCGATCCACTGACCAGGTCAGCCAGGCTGGCCAGGATATCTTCCATGCGCCGTGGCGTAGTTCCTTCCCTGTCAATACAGTCATCAGTAGCATCGGTACGGGTACAATCAGCGATGAACGCTTCGATCTCTTCTGCATTCAGATCGTCTTCGTGAAAACACTGGTCAGCCAGGTATTTATACTTAACCCCTTCGCGAAAAATATTTAACCCCTCGGTAACCGCAAAAGCCGGCCGGGGATCAGCAAGTTCATAAATGCCGCTGGATGGATCGCGATATGCACCGTCTCCGTAAATCATAACCTGAACATCGATATCCAGTTCTTTTTTCAATTTATCACGCAGGAGGTTAACAACCTCCTCCCCATCGCGGGGAGCCAGCTTCAGCTTTTCACCAGATGACATATTACTGCCTAAAAGACCCCACTCGGAGTACGCTTCTCCTTCATTGCAGATTTGATCGAGGGTTATACAATTATTAAACTTGCTGCTGATCGCTTTTTTTGTTACTTCCCTGGTGTGGATATCGGCAGCAACAATTCCGTCAGGTTTGTAGACAAGAACATCCAGGGGATCATTGGACAGGAATATGTTCGGTTTTGCTCCTTCTTTTTCGATAATTTCACGGTAAAGGTTAATATAGTCAACACCAGTAAGAGGATGTTTGAACTTCTGATCACCAAGGTCTTCAAGGCAAATCAATTCTTTATCCAGTTTTTCTGCAAAATCGGCGTCAATGACCCGGTTGCCTACTTCGTCATTCGGATATGATAGCTGAACTGCAACCTCACCACGAGGCACTGCCCTGGCTATACCTTTTAAGATCATTGAAAAACGATTACGACTGGCGATAGGAAAGACTACCGCAACTTTACCTTGATCAGAAAGTCCCAACTCATTTTTTATTTCCCGGGCAATATCATTGACGGTAATGTAATTATTCTGGGCACGGGCTACTATCGATTCGGTTACGCATACAACATCTTTATCATCGAGCAGGCCGTCCCTGTGGCATTGAGCCAAAGGCTCGTAAACCTTTTTTACGATGTCCATTCCCGGCAAAATCACACCCATTTTCAAACCATAAGCAAGGGGCCCGACATAATCAGGTATTTTCAACTTTTCCACCTCCTGTTTTATAACCGTTTCTCTGCCTGTTGGTTAGAATCTTTAAAGCAGATTCGTAGTCACTCCATTTGTTAATATTTACAAATGCTTCCTGCCTGGAATCAAAGCGCAATAATTCTTCTGCAGTGATAAACCTTATTTTTAAGTGCTTGTAAAAATCAGTAACCTTGAAATGCTCCATTTTAAGCTGTTTTTCAATTACCCCCAGGCATGACCGGCTGTAAAAAGCATGAAGGGGTTGATAATATTTCCCTATGCGCGGAACAACGGCATCATATTCCGCCGCAAAACCTGACATATAATGAATCAGCTCCAGGTTCAAAAAAGGCATATCACAGGCCACTACAAACTGATAGGGCAGCTCAGAAAAACTGAGACCGGCATGAATCCCGCGCAGTGGACTTTTCTCTTCATTAACAATAATATCCTTTGTGAAGTTTACAGGCAAATGACGATACAGGTCCGGCCGGTCGGTTACCACGGTTAACATGGAAAAATATTCACTCAACAGGCTAACCATTAATTCAATCAGGGTTTTGCCCTGGAAGTCAAGCAGGGCTTTTGGCTGCCCTAACCTCGTGCTGTCACCTCCGGCAAGGATTACAACACCCTTTCGCTCAATTGTGTTCCGCTTATATTCACTCATACTCAGGCCTCCCGGAAGCTGCATTAAAAAGACGATTTTACTCTGAAAGCAGCTTTAAGCGCTTCCGCTCGCTGATCATAACCATAATTATTCCTACTTCGTAAAGAAATAAAAGCGGGACGACTAAAATCACCTGGGATACTATATCGGGTGGAGTAATTATTGATGAAGCGATAAGCATAATTAAAAGGGCAATTTTTCTATTCCGCCGCAGGAACTCTGTAGACAGTAATCCTATTTTACCCAGGGCCCAGGTAGCCAGCGGCAGTTGGAAAACAGCTCCAAAAGCAAAATGAAATGAAATGATAAATGAAATATACTCACTGATCGTAAAAAGAGGATTCAGCTGGGTCGAACCAAACTGCAAGAAAAAGCGCAGTGTAAAAGGGTAAACCACGTAGTAGGCAAAGACGACTCCACTGCCAAACAATAAAGCAACCCCAAACAAAACGCTAACAATAAATATTTTCTCACCCCTGTTTAAGCCGGGGAACGAAAAGGCCAGCAGCTGGTAAAGAATGACCGGCGAAGACAAGACCAGACCGCTGATTAAAGACAACCTTAAATTTGCCATAAACGCTTCGGGGGGAGATAAATAAATAAGCCTTAATCCTTCAAGAGGTTGAGTTAAAACACTTCGGATTAACTCGATATTTGCAAAGCAAATAATTACAGATACAAGCAAAACGCCTGCTGATATTAGCAGACGCAGTCGCAACTCTGCAAGATGCTCAAATATGGGCATAGAGCCGTCCTTGTTTTTACTCACCCTTACTGAATACCTCCCGGCATACCCAGCGCTGTTTTAAATCCCTCCTCAGTTTTACTAAACCCAAATCGTTTAAAACAACAGCTCTACTCTTTAGAATCAGAGTTGTGAGAAGCTGATTCATCAGATCCCGAATCGCCCTTTAATCCATCTTTGAGCTCGACCACGCTTTTGCCAACAGCCCTGGCTAACTCGGGAAGTTTTTTGGCGCCAAATATCAACAGGATTAAAGCTAAAATCAGGATTATCTCCGTGGGTCCAATTCTGCCAAACATAACAAATCCTCCTCAGTTGAGAATCATGTATTATATTTATTCAACAAGATTGTAACATATTGTTGCTTTTTCAGTAACTACAGCTCTAAACCATTTATTGCCGGAATACTGACTGCTAAAAGGCACATATCACCGGGCAGAAACAGGTTAAGCTTAACTGCGCTTGTCAGTCTCATTGTCATCTAAGTTAATACCATCTTTACTGTCTAAACTGACACTATCCTTTAAATCCTTTGTAGCTTTTCTAAACTCTTTCAATCCATTGCCAATCGAACGGCCCAGTTCGGGCAGTTTGGCCGGACCGAAAATTATTAAGGCCACAGCTAAAATCAAAATTATCTCTGTGGGCCCAATTCTGCCGATCATACCCTTCACCTCCGTAAAACTAAATCCAAATCAAAAAAGCCCTAACTCTAACCACATATCATTATAGCTTATCTTGATCACAATTGCGACAAGGCTTTTTTATTTATTTCAGCACTTCCCGCCTGGAAAGCCCAAGAGATGAAAATAAATAAGGCGCGCCCAGAGTAACCCATAACCCGCCCAGGGTGTAACGGATAAAGCCAAGAGCTGTATCCGCTGAAGGAAGAAGATCTCCTAAACCAACAATGATTCCAAACAACACCACGACACCGACAAGGACTTTTATAAATTGAAACATTAAATGACTCTGAACCGATAAACGCAGCTTTTCTTTTTCAATAATATAACCAAAAGAAGCCCCGGCAAGATACCCGAGAATCTTTGGCGGGTCGGAACCGGGCAGAACTGCCACCAGAAAAACCGGAATAGTTACGGATAAGACCAGTAACAGGGGCGTGGCAAACTTATCGAGCAAGCCTTTCTCATAGAACAGGTTGCTTAACCAGAGGAAAAAGAGCAAAAATGGGATGCCAAAAGCAAAACCCCCTAAAATATCGCCTAAAAAATGATAACCAAGAACCATTCGCGAAAAAGCCACCAGGACCATGGCAGCGATAGCCCAAATCCAGAATGCTTTGCTCTTCAAGCGTACGCCCAGGTAACCCCAAACTGTTACCGCAGTCAGGGTATGACCACTCGGGAAAGCATAACTGCCCTCGGGATGAGTTACCCCTTCGATAGATGGACGCTCAAGGAGGGTTACGTCTTTAATCAGATTGCTGCCTGTTGCCGAAGAAAGAAGGACAAATGCACCCCAGAAACCTAAAGTTTTATTATAACACCATATTAACACGCTGAAAAAAACCATGTAAAACTCATCGTCACCAAGAAATGTTATCGCCCTGAATAAATATTCCACCGGCCCAACCCGCCAGTTCTGCAAGAAGGCAATTAGCTCTACACTACGAGTCACCGGCCAGGACAGGACAAGAATTGCTGCAGAAATAAAAGCAAAACCCAGCAAAAATTTAACCCAAAAGGTTTCACGCTTTAGGTCTTCAGAAAAATAAGGTTTTCTTACAGGGGGAAAGTCCATTGTTTTAGTCCTCCTCAATAATATCAGTGTTTGACTCGAAACTAATCAAAAGGTCTTTAGCCTGCTCCAAAAAAGCTTCAGGAATATAAATCTCAACCTCCACAGCAAGGCCGCCAATAACCCTCATTGCTCCTGTGTAGGGACTGCTGTCCGCTTTTCGGGAAGGAATACCGTTTTCCTGCAGGAAACCGCAAATTATATCAGCTTCTACATCATTATTTGCTTCAACCAACAAAGTCCAGTTACTTTCCAAATTACAAACCCCCTTTACGATTGAAAGGTCAAATATAAATAATACCTACACAACATTATGAAGTAAAAGAGTTCGTTCATACCTGCCTCTGATACAATTCGTTTAACAATGTAGTATTCCTGCAAAACAGTTTGACGCAGCAGTAAATGCAGATTAAGATTAAAATAGGAACTGTCGGGGAGGAGGCATACACAGTTTGCTGCTTAACAACGAAACCGTAAAAGAAGCAGCCACTTCGGTTGGTATTACTCAAATCGGCATAACCACAGCTGAACCTCTCCTGTATATGAAACAAAGACTTCTGCGCCGCCAGGATGAAGGCAGAATTACCCCTTTCGAAGAAAATAACCCTGCAAAGCGACTCTCTCCGGCTCACCTTTTAAACAATTGCCGCAGTATAATTACCCTGGCCTTGCCTTATGCGACACCTGAAGGCACTTACAACGAACACATCCAAAAAAGTGAACCGCGCGGAGCAGTCGCCCGCTGTGCCAGGGCGGTTGATTACCACCTGCTGGTTGAAGATAAAGCCAGGCTGATCGTTGAAGCGATCCAAAAGCAGACCGCCACTCATTTTAATTCAAGAATTTTATCCGATAGAAGCCCCTTACTCGAGCGTGAGCTGGCCCACAATTCCAACCTGGGTCTGATCGGAGAAAACTGTACACTAATCAATCCTCATTACGGTTCTTACACGGTTCTCGGAACAATCCTTATTGATCGAGAAATTTACCCCGATCAGGCTATCGAGCAGGCCTGCCTCCACTGCGGGGAATGCCGCAGGGCCTGTCCAACAGGCGCTCTAACTGAACCTTATATTATTAACCCTTACCGCTGTCGCTCATACCTGACCCAGGCTTCAGGAGTTGTCCTTCCCGGGATGCGTTCAATAATGGGCCACCATATCTATGGTTGTGACCTGTGCCTGGAAGCCTGCCCGCTTAATAAATCAGTGGAACAAGCACCTTACCCTGAACTTTCCTTTATTTTGTTTCCCGCTGAACCACTTCTAATTCCATTGGTGCAGATGACCCGGAAAGAATTTGATTTTTCCATCGGCCTGACCTCTGCCGGTTGGCGGGGCAAAACCACTCTGCAGCGCAATGCAGTAATTGCCCTTGGCAACAACGGGGACCGGACTGCCGTTAAAATACTGGCCCGTCTTCTCGAAAACGATAAGCGAATCCTGATCAGGCAGCACGCAGCCTGGGCTTTAGGACAACTTGGAGGGGAAAAATCAAAATTTGCCCTGGAGAAATGCTGCCTAAGCGACCCCGAAGAAGAAGTGAAAAAAGAAGCAGGGTTAGCCCTAACCAATTACAGCTAAACTTATCAACACCGCGTCAATAAGTTAAAAAGGTGTCTGACACCTTTTTAACTTATTTTTCATTTTTGCTGCCGGCGAACACTGTCCAGACGGCAACGGCAATAACGGCTATCCCGCCGATTGCAGCCGGAATAGCCAGGCGCAGAAAGTAACCGTGCTGCATGGCCCAGCGCTGCTCGCTGTTAATTAAGCCGTGCTCCATGAAAGCCGGAATGCTTAACAATAACAACAAAGAAGAAAGCAAAACTGGTATCCACTTCAGCTTACCAAGTTCAGTCGAATTGCTCAAGCCCAGTAATTCAGAAAAGAAAGCCGACAAGATACCCGTATTCAGGTCGTAGAGCGTTAATACAAGAAATACCAACCCCATAACCAGCAGCATCAGATGACTCATTCCATAATAACTGAGAATGAGCAGGATTGTAAGCAACACTGCTAGATCAACCGCAAGAAATATGGCAAGGTTACGTGATGTCATTAAAAGCGCCATTCACCACCTTTAAGAAAAAGAATTGTTTCT
>SLHT01000296.1 GCA_007136055.1 Syntrophomonadaceae bacterium | reverse complement strand
TTCTTTTTGCTGATCCGGTTCTTCAGTTACTGCACCCATTAACTCCTGGCTTTCAGCTTCCAACGGAGGCAGTTCTTCCAGATCCATTAAGCCAAAGTACTTCAGGAAATCAGGAGTGGTGCTGTAGAGAAGGGGCCGGCCGGGGCCTTCTTTCCGCCCACTAACCCTTATTAATTTACGCTTTAAAAGGTTTTCAAGGACGTGCTCGCTTCTTACCCCGCGAATTGACTCAATTTCAATCCTGGTTACCGGTTGTTTATAAGCAATAATCGCCAGGGCTTCAAGGGCTGCGGGAGTCAGGTAGCTGGACACATCTTCACTAAATGCTTTTTCCAGGTCAGGAGCCAGTTCAGGGAGAGTGCCCATTTGAAACCCGCCTGCCATTTCAAAAATTTGCAAACCACGCTGAGCTTTAAAAAAATCATTCTTCAGTTCACGCGCCAGTTTTGAAGCTTCTTCAGGTGTGGTTGAGAGAACTATTGCCAGGCGATCGGGTTTGACAGGCTCTTCACTTAAGAACAGCAGCGCTTCAATCGTTTTCTTCTGTTCTGCTTTCTCCACTTGCTCCCTCCTTTTGCGGCGATTTGCCATATAATGTTACAAGTATCGGACCGAAAATACTGTCCTGCAGTAAGACAACTTTGCGCTGCCTGGCCATTTCCAGAAGAGCAATAAAAGTTACGATAACCTCCCACAACCCTGAAACTGTGAAAAACTCTTTCATCGACAAAGCCCGCTGCTGCTTTAAGAGAACAGATTCAATATAGTTGGTTTTATCGGAAATAATAAAATCTTCTACAGCGTTAAAGGTAGGCATATAAGGATCGGCCAAGGTGGCTTCGGCAAAGCGGCGCATAATCTCACTAAGATTTTCGGCCCCTTCCCAGATCGTATATACAGATTCCTGGCGGGTAAAAACCATCACTTTCTGGCCACCGGTAGAACGTAAATATATTTTCTGCTGCTCCTCTTCTTTTAGCTGTAAGTATTTCGCTTTCTCTTTAATGGCCCGATATTCCTGCAGGCGCTGGAAGAGCTCTTCAGCGGTGTTAATTTCGAACATCTCTTCCTCTTCTTCCTGTTCATCGCTGCGCGGCGCCCGCGGCAGCAACAGTTTCGACTTCAGACGCAGCAGTGTCGCCGCCATCACTAAAAACTCGCTCGCAATATCCAGGTTCAACTCTTTCATGGACTGCAGGTATCCCAGGTACTGGTCCGTAATATCGGCAATGGAAATAGACCAGATATCGACCTCCGCTTTCTTGACGAGGTGAAAGAGCAGGTCAAAGGGACCTTCGAATACAGGCAGTTTAATTTTATATTCCGGCTGCTGCATAAATCTACCTCAAGCCAATTTTATTATAAACCTGCTGCAGCTTGTTTTCGGCATGTGCTTCGGCACGTTCAGCCCCCCTGGCCAGCATATCATCCAGGTAGCCATCTTCACCGGTCAGCTCCCGGTAGCGCTCCTGCAGAGGCTGCAGGGTTTCGATTACTGTTTCAGCAAGCTGCTCCTTGAGATCTTTGTAACTCTTTCCGGTAAAATGATTTTCAATTTCCGCCGGTTCTTTTCCGGTTAATAGCTGATAAACAGTGAGCAGGTTGTTAATGCCGTATCGTTTTTCATCGAATCGGATCTCCCGCAGGGAATCCGTAGTCGCCTTTTTCACTTTAGAGCGGATTTGATCAGGCGTATCAAGCAAGAAGATCGAGTCATCTCTTTTTTCTTCACTCTTGCTCATCTTTTTTTCAGGGTTAACAAGGCCCATGACCCTGCCGCCGATTGGAGGGATATAGGCATCAGGCAGGACAAATACATCTCCGTAACGATAATTGAAGCGCTGGGCTATATCACGGCACAGTTCAACATGTTGCTTTTGATCTTCGCCGACAGGGACAAGGTGGGTATCGTAAAGCAGAATATCTGCTGCCTGCAGGACAGGATAATCGAATAGTCCCACACTGACCTCTTCTTTTTGTTGTTCCGATTTCTCCTTGAACTGGGTCATACGGTGCAGCCAGCCCATCGGGGTAATGCAGTTCAGCAGCCAGGCCAATTCGGAATGAGCCCGGACATGGGACTGAATAAAGACAACTGAATCTTCCTCTTCAATGCCAGCGGCAAAAAGGAGCCCGGCTACTTCCCTGATGTTAGTCCTCAGCACTGATGGATCCTGGGGAACGGTTACTGTATGCAGATCGACAACACAAAAATAATTATGGTATTGGTTTTGCATTTTTACCCAGTTTCGTATCGCCCCGAGGTAGTTGCCTAGATGCAAATTTCCTGAAGCCTGTATTCCGGAAAATACTCTCTTTTTGTCCACTTATACTTGTCCTCCTGTACTATTGTAATCAACTTATAAGCCAAGAATTAAGCCGATAATCAGGTTGTAAAAAACAAATACTGCATTGGCTACAGGAAATAGAATCATCCTAAAAACCCCTGTAAAAATCAGGGCAAGCAAAATTAACGGAGCGTAGCGCTCAATTTGATTGTAAAGTTCAACATTGGCGTCTGAAAGAAAAGACATCAATATTTTTGAACCATCCAGGGGCGGAATTGGGAATAAGTTAAAAATAGCCAGGTAGACATTAATCATGATCAGCTGCTGCATGAAGTTATAAAAATACCCTCCAAAGGCTACAAGACCGGCATTTAGCATAAAAACAAACAGCAGCATTGCAAAAAAACCGAGGATAAGGTTTGACATCGGCCCGGCAAATGAAACCCAGCGCAAGCCTGAACGGTATTGATTGAAATTAATCGGGTTAATCGGAACCGGTTTAGCCCATCCGAAACCAACAAGAAGAATCATCAGCGAACCAATCGGATCAAGGTGATTAATAGGATTTAGGTTCATACGCCCCTGTTTTTCAGCGGTGGCATCACCATAATGGTAGGCCATACGGGCATGGGCAAATTCATGAACGGTAATTACGATTAACAAAACAGGAATCCGCAATAGAATAGTAGTTAGATCCTGACCAAAAATCATTTTATTCGTCCTCCTTCCCCTTCTCAGTTTCAAGGTAATTTATAACATAATCAAGTTCTTCCTGCGGGGTACGCACTTCTCCATCCAATACAGCCTGTTTAAGACTGTCAATTATTTTTTTGTAAAGCGGGCCCGGTTTTACACCCAGCTCTTTTAAATCTCCGCCCCTTAAACTGGGTCTGATATAACGCAGGCCGTCCATGTAAAGCTTTAGATGTTCCTTCACACCCTTACTTTCAGTCAGGGCATAAGCAAGAAGAATCGCCTCTACAGGAAGAGGTTCCAAATGGGCGACCACAGCGCTCGGATTCACATCGGACTGATCGAGATTTTTTAATACAGCAGGAGCTTCCCGGCA
>SLHT01000137.1 GCA_007136055.1 Syntrophomonadaceae bacterium | reverse complement strand
TGGTTGAAGTAAACTGTGAAACTGATTTTGTTGCCCGCAATGACGAGTTCCGCGATTTTGTCCGCAACATTTGCCTGCAGGTAGCAGCGACAAACCCTGCTTACCTGAATAAGGAAGATGTCCCTGAAAACATTTTAGATAAAGAACGGCAGATTATTAGAACACAGGCCTTAAATGACGGTAAGCCTGAGAAGGTGATCGATAAAATTGTTGAAGGCCGCCTGGAGAAGTATTACAGTGATAACTGCCTTTTAGAGCAGACTTATGTTAAAGATGAAGATTTGACCATAAAAGAACTATTAACCAACATGATTGCCAGGATTGGTGAGAATATTGTGGTCAGACGATACAGTCGTTTTGAAATCGGCGAGAACCCGGATTCAGATTCTTCTTGCTGCTGCGGCTAAGCAAAACAAAAAGAACACTGCAAAGTGTTCTTTTTTGATACCCTCTGCCTGGTCTGATCTGAGTTTTTCGTTGCCACGCCCATGAGTAACTGTAACAAATAAATATTGTTTTTGCAGGGTCTGTAAATGGTTTTGTCGAAATAAGAATTTACTGGAGGTGCCTTATTGGGTAAACCTGCTTACAACCGGGTAATCCTTAAGTTAAGCGGAGAAGCAATGGCCGGTGACCACGGTTTCGGAATTGATCAGGAAGTTATTGAAAGCATAGCTTTACAGATCAAAGAAGTTATTGAATACCAGGTTCAGGTTGCTGTAGTCGTCGGTGGCGGTAATATCTGGCGCGGCGCCCAGGCCGGCAGTAAAGGGATGGACCGTGCTACTGCAGATTATATGGGTATGCTGGCAACGGTTATTAATGGTCTGGCCCTGCAGGATGCCCTTGAACGACATGAAGTTGATACGAGGGTTCAGACTGCCCTGGAAATGCAGCAGGTAGCAGAACCGTATATCAGGCGGCGTGCCTTAAGGCATCTAGAAAAAGGGCGCGTTGTTATTTTCGCAGGCGGAACCGGAAACCCTTATTTTTCAACCGATACAACAGCAGCTTTACGTGCGGCTGAAATAGAAGCCGAGGTTATATTGCTGGCTAAAGGCAGGGTAGATGCTGTTTATGATGCTGATCCGATTGCAAATCCGAATGCCCGCAGGTTTACCGAGCTGAATTACATCGAAGTAATCAACCAGGGGCTGGGTGTAATGGATTCAACGGCTGCCTCTCTCTGTATGGACAATAAAATCGAATTGATTGTTTTTGGATTGAACCCGGGTAATATCAAAAAAGTTATCATGGGTGAAAAAATCGGAACCATAATTAGGGGTGGGTGATTTATGTTAGATGATATTTACTTAGAAGCCGATGAGAAGATGAGTAAGGTTATTGCTGCTTTTCAGCGTGAAATGGCCAACCTTCGCGCCGGGAGAGCGAATCCTTCCCTGCTTGATCGTATTGAGGTCGACTATTACGGGACATCGACCCCACTTAATCAACTGGCCGGCATATCTGCTCCGGAGCCGCGCTTGCTGGTGATTCAACCATGGGATAAGAATGCGATGGGTGAGATAGAAAAAGCAATTTTAAAGTCAGATCTTGGGCTGACACCCAATAATGACGGCAGTGTAATCAGGCTGGCTATTCCCCAGCTAACTGAAGAGCGCCGTAAAGAGCTGGTTAAGTTTGTTCGGAAGAAGTCCGAGGAAAGCAAAGTAAGTATCCGTAATATCCGCCGTGATGCTAATGACAGTATTAAAAAGCTGGAAAAAGCAAGTGAAATTTCCGAAGACGATCACAAGCGGGCCCAGGATAGTGTTCAGGAAATGACCGACGAAAAAATTAAGGAAATAGATGCTATAACTGAATTAAAAGAAAATGAAATGATGGAGGTATAACAAGCAGGCGGTACGGACTTGACCTCAGCGACAAGTGAAGTGGACGAAGTTTTAAAAGCCACGCAGTTATGCCTTTTTGGAATTGAATTAATTAAGGACTAAAAGGGAATAAGAGGCGGTTCTCACCTGTCTGGAAAGGGAGAGCCGCTATTTATGAATGGTGGGATCCGGATTGGAATTTAAGCAGCGGGAAGAGGAACTAAAAGCAGTAATTAGTACTGAAAAAGTTCCTGATCATGTAGCTATCATCATGGATGGTAACGGGCGCTGGGCTATCGAAAAAGGACTTCCGCGTCAAGAGGGTCACCGCCAGGGAGTTGAAACAGTTCGTTCAACGGTTAGAAACAGTAAAGACCTGGGTGTAAAGGTGCTCACCCTTTTTGCTTTTTCCACTGAAAACTGGCAGAGACCCGTTCGCGAAGTTAACTACCTGATGAGCCTTCCGGTCAAGTTTTTTAAAACAGAACTGCCTGAGTTGATTGATAACAATGTTCAGGTCAGGTTAATCGGCGATAGCAATAAGCTCCCCCGCAGGGTTCAAAAAGCAGTCAACGACGGAGCAGAGGCGACTAAAAAAATACAGGGATGATCCTTAATTTTGCCCTTAATTATGGTTCCCGCTCCGAAATTGTAATGGCCGTTAACAGCCTGCTTGACGATGTTAACAAGGGAAAGATAAGGGGCAAGGTGAACGAAAAAACACTTTCCCGGTACCTGTACACCTCTGATTTGCCGGACCCTGACTTGTTGATCCGGACAAGTGGCGAAAAGAGAATCAGTAACTTTTTACTCTGGCAATTAGCTTACAGCGAGCTATGGTTTACAGATGTTTACTGGCCTGATTTTACAAAAATCCACTTAATGGAAGCTGTTTATGAATACCAAAAGCGTAAACGCCGCTATGGCAGTGTATAAATATCAAAGAGTTTTATTTCAGGTAGGGTGATCATATTGCTTTTAATGCGAGTGTTATCTGCGTTGATCGGGATACCTTTAGTTCTAGGGTTCGTTTACTTTGGAGGGCCCTGGTATGCTCTTTTCTTGATCATAATTGTTAACCTGGGGATTTTTGAATATAACAGTATAATAAATAAGCAGAACCACAGCGCCCCAGCTGTTATAAATAATATCGGCGCCACTTTTTTGCTGGCAGCTGTTTTTTTAGGACATAACGAACTGATTTATCCCCTTGTAATACTGGTCTTTTTCATCCTTTTTACAGCAGCGTTGTTTAACATGGATAAAAACAGCATCGCCGACGCGGCGCTTTCTTTGTGGGGAATGGTTTACCTTGGTGGATTGGCCGGGTACCTGTTAATGCTGCGTATGCTGCCTGACGGTGATATCTACACTTATATATTGCTGGCAGGGGTGTGGATTCATGACACAGCAGCATATTTTATCGGTGGAAAATGGGGTATCCGGAAATTTGCCCCACAGATCAGCCCTAAAAAGTCGGCGGAAGGTTCCATGGCCGGTATTGGCGCAATAGTAACAATCTTTTTTTCAGTATCAATTTTG
>SLHT01000216.1 GCA_007136055.1 Syntrophomonadaceae bacterium | reverse complement strand
TATAGATTTCCTTCATATAGCAAAATTAGACCGTGTGACCGGCACTTTTTGTTGCCGGTCATCTTTAATAACTTATAAACTAAGGAAGGGGGAACAGCATGCCGGACTGGATTCATTCCCTGCTATATATTTTTATAATGGCAGCTACGATGCTGCTGGTTGTTTATTTTTCGAGGGATGTGCTGGGAGTAATAGTAGGGCTAATCGCCGGCCATTTAGTCGCCAGCTTCCTTGTAGCCCGCCTCCCCGGCTTTTGGGGCGATCTTTAAACCTGCCTTTTAACCAGCCCTGGCATGACGGGACTTCAAATGCCCTTCTACTTCCCTGCGGGAACGCGTATTAAATACATCTTTCTTTTCCAACCAACCTTTACGGGCTATAGCCACCCCTACCCTGGTATCTTCAAAACTTTCCAGACGGTGGGCATCGGGGTTAATCGAAACCATAAGACCCATTTCTCTGATCATCTTTAGGTGCCGCCAGTCAAGGTCAAGACGGGCGGGGCTGGCGTTCAATTCGAGAATAACACCGTTATCTAAGGCAGCCTGGAAAACCTTTTCAATATCCAGAAGGGAACTGTCGCGCCCAAGAAGAAGCCGGTTGGTAGGATGTCCGAGCATGGTCACTGCCGGGTGAGAAAGGGCATGGATAAGCCGCTCGTTCATTTTGACGCGCTCCATCCTTAGCCCGGAATGGACCGAGGCAATAACAAAATCGAGGCGTTCAAGGACAGCATCGGGATAATCCAGGCTTCCATCAGCCCTGATATCTGATTCTACTCCGCACAAGATGGCAACATTCGGGTATCTTTCACGCATGGCTTCAATTTCTTCGTGCTGCTTTGCCAGGTCTTCTTCTTTTAGACCACCGGCATAAAAAGCAGACTGGCTGTGATCGGATATGCCCACATATTCGTAACCCAACACGCTGCAGTGACGGACAACTTCTTCAAGTGTATTTAAACCGTCGCTGTATGTGGTGTGTACATGGAATATGCCACGGATATCATCTTCTTCGATTAAAGAGGGCAGTGCGTTTTCCTCCGCAGCTTCGATTTCTCCGTAATTTTCACGCAGCTCAGGAGGGATATAGGTAAGACCTAAAGCATTAAATAAATCTGTTTCATCACGGCAGGCAACAAGTTCTTCATCTTTTAGTCGAAACAAGCCATATTCATTAATTTTTAACCCCATATTTTTAGCCCTGTGGCGTAATGCTGTATTATGTTCTTTGCTACCCGTAAAATGGTGCAGCGCATAAGAAAACTGATCTTTTGTAACCACCCGCAGGTCGGCATTGATTCCATCATCCAAACGAACAGAAGCTTTCGTATCGCCGTGAGCAATTACCTCGGCAACCAGGGGCAACTCGGTAAAGTAGCGGGTCAGGCGGTCAGGGTGATCAGTCGAAGCCACCAGGTCGATATCCTTTACAATTTCCCTGCAGCGCCTGATACTTCCAGCCAGGCTGACCTCACCTAAGGCAGGGAACTCTTTAATCTTGTGCAGGAGGATAATGGCAAGCCGGCGGGCCTCACTATAAAAGTAGCGGCCCTGGTAGCGGCGAATAAACTCGATCCCTTCCAGGATATTATCCTGAGTTTTCTTACCGAACCCCTTTAAATTAACCAGCCGGTTCTCACGGCAGGCATATTCGAGTTCGGCAAGACTGGTAATCTCGAGCATTTCATAGAGCGCACTGACCTTGCGGGGCCCCAGCCCGGGCACTTTCAGTATTTCAAATAGTTCTTTCGGAATACTCACTTTTAATTCTTCGTAGTAGTTAAGCCTGCCGGTTAATATAAGTTCTTTCAGCTTCTTGTTAATAGCGGAACCGATACCCTTTACATCTTTTAATTTATCTTCGCGAACAAGCCTTTCCAGCTCTTCCTCCCCTATCAGTTCAACGGTACGAGCTGCGCTGTAGTAAGCCCTGCTCTTAAAAGGATTCTCACCTTTAAGCTCAAGCATTATCCCGATCTCTTCAAGGATCTTTGCCGCTCCCTCTCTCTCCAAGACGCTTCCTCCTAAAGAAGGCATTTCAGCCACAAGCAGCATACGTAATCTGGCACTCCAATTAGAGGGCCATTATGCCTGGGACTATAAACTTAAATACTGCTGTAATTATCGTTGTTATGAATCAATTAATTAATAGGCGCCCCTGGTCTGTGCTGCCGAAGCTACTTTTTCAATGGCCAGCATGTAGGCGGCCATGCGCAGTGATACGTTCTCCGTTTCCGATTTCTCAACAACCCTTCGGTAAGCATGTTGCATTTTTTTCTTCAGCTCTGAATCAACCTGCTCTTCGCTCCAGCTAAACTGCTGCAAATTCTGAACCCATTCGAAATAAGAAACAACCACACCGCCGCTGTTAACCAGGATATCCGGGATTATGGTCACGCCTTTCTTCTCTAACTCCGGCTCGACAAGCGGACAGGTCGGGCCGTTGGCCGCTTCAAAAATAGCCCTGGCTTTAATATTTGCGATGCTGTCTTTTCTGATCGCATTTTCTAAGGCAGCCGGAATTATAAAGTCGCATTGTTGGGCAAATATATCGCTGCTGTCAATGGTTTTAGCATCGTGAAAACCGGAAACCGATCCTGTTTCCTGCTTGTATTTAAATAACGTCTCTATGTCTAGTCCTTTTTCATCTACGACACCGGCCTTTGTATCGGAAACAGCCACAACACGGCAGCCCACTTTGCTTAAGTGGTAAGCTGTATAATAACCGACATTGCCAAAACCCTGGATAACAGCTGTAGTCTCGGGCATTTTAAGGCTATTATCTGCCGCCCATTGTTCAACTAGATAAGCTACTCCGCGACCGGTGGCATCCTTTCGCCCCGGTGACCCGCCCAAATCTACAGGCTTGCCGGTAACTACCGCGGGTTCATAACCGCGCAGTTTGCTGTATTCATCCATCATCCAGGCCATAACATTTGCGTCGGTATTAACATCAGGCGCAGGGATATCCTGGTTCGGCCCGATGTCAACACTTATGGCCTGTGTATATTTACGGGTTAACCTCTCCAGTTCTCCAACGGACATCTTTTTTGCATCGCACACAACACCACCCTTAGCGCCGCCAAGGGGCAGGTTCAGCAGCGCTGTTTTCCAGGTCATCCAGGAAGCAAGACCGCGAACATCATCCATAGTAACTTCCGGATGGTAGCGAAGACCCCCTTTATGCGGCCCTCTTGCATTGTTATGCTGTATACGAAAGCCTTCAAAAATATGCAGACTGCCGTCATCCATCACTACCGGCAGGTGGACGGATATTTCCCGAAAAGGTGTCCGTAACCAATCGCGAATTTCCCGTTTCAGTTTTAATTTATTGGCCGCCCTTTCAAAATGGTGCTTAGACGCTTCATAACAGTCTA
>SLHT01000148.1 GCA_007136055.1 Syntrophomonadaceae bacterium | reverse complement strand
GAGGCGGCGCGTATGTATGCAGAAAATGATCCCGCTTCAATTCTCTACTGCATGGGTATAACCCAGCACTCACACGGAACCGATAACGTGCTGGCCATCAGCAACCTGGCCTTAATCACCGGCAACCTGGGCAAACCTTCCGCCGGGGTTAATCCCCTGCGTGGGCAGAACAATGTCCAGGGCGCCTGCGACATGGGTTCGCTGCCGAACGTTTTTACCGGATACCAGAAAGTGACAGATGGCACTGCCCGTCAGAAGTTCGAAAAAGCCTGGGGGGCATCATTAAGCGGTGAGCCGGGCTTGACCCACACCGAGATCTTCGATGCCGCCTATAAAGGTGACATCAAGGCTCTCTACCTGGTCGGCGAAAACCCGGTCCTGACCGAGGCCAATGCCTCCCATTCTATCGAAGCCATGGACAAGCTGGAATTCTTCGTGGTTCAGGATATCTTTCTCAACGAAACAGCCGAAAAAGCAGACGTGGTTCTGCCGGCAACCAGCTTTGCTGAAAAGAACGGCACCTTTGTCAATACCGAGCGCCGTGTGCAGCGCGTACGTAAGGTGATTGAACCGGTGGGCGGAGCAAGGCCGGACTGGCTGATTGTCAGCTCCATTGCCAACGAAATGGGAGCCGAAGGTTTTGCCTACAACAGTGCCGAGGATATCTTTAATGAAATGACAAGTCTCACACCCAGTTATGCCGGTATTACCTACGAACGTATTGAGGAAGAAGGGATCCAGTGGCCTTGCCCGGCAGAGGATCACCCGGGAACTCAGATCCTTCACACAGAGAAGTTCAACACCCCGTCCGGTAAAGGCAAACTGATGCCTATTTCATACCGGCCCTCTGAAGAATGCTGTGACTTCGACTTCCCGCTCATCCTGACCACCGAGCGCAGCCTCTACCAGTTCCACAGTACCATGACCCGTCATACAGACGGTTTAGATGAACTGCATGGTGGGGAGCGGATCAGGATTAATCCTGTCGATGCAGAAAAGCTAGGTATCGAAGACGGCGACCTGGTTGAAGTTAATTCGCGGCGCGGCATGTTGAAAGTAAAAGCAGAGATTACCCGGCGCAGTCAGCCCGGTGTAGCCTCACTCAGCTTTCACTATGCCGAGTGCCCGACCAACCAGCTGACCAGTTCAGCTCTCGATCCGGTGGCAAAAACTCCCGAAACCAAGGTTTGTGCTATTCGTATTGAAAAAGCCTGAGAGAAGTTAACGATTTAGCGGTCAGGCCGCTGAACTATAACAGCAAACATTTTACAGGGGTGCAGCATATTGCACCCCTGTTCTATAGTTTATAAACGGTAAGCAGAGCGAGCAAAGGATTAGATGCTCATCAGGTACAAAAATACAAATGGTATAAAGATGTTAATTGACAGCAGGCGGCATAAATGCAGCATCGATACCTTAAAGGGATCGCGCCCGTGCTTGATGGCCAGGGCGGTCATTACTGTAAATCCCCCCGGAGCCGCCGCCAGGAAGCTGGTTGGAAAATCCCATCCGGTCAGACTGTATATGATCCAGGCTACAGCGAAGGAAGTAGCAAACATCACTGCCGTGGCAATTAAAATAGGTATCAGGAAATCAGGATCAGCCATTGTGCTAATTGTTTCTATCGAAATATTATCTGCAACAGTGATGCCGATAAAGACCAGAAGAATGTTTAAAAGGCGTGGGGAAAGTTTGCTAACCGGCAGTCCACCAACCGAAAAAGCAGCTATGAAAATGGTCGATCCGACAAGGAGGCCGGCAGGAACGCCCCAAACTTCTAAAAGCAGCCCACCCGTGGTTGCTACAACCAGTGTCACGAGTACCCTCAGCCAGGATGTTTTAACAGAGAAAATGAGATTACTGAACGCTTCTTGATTAACAGCAGATCTAAGCCTTTTAACAAGCAAACTTTTATGATTTCCCGGAAAGGTGCCTTTGTTATTTTCAACTGTTTCAGAGTTATTAGTATAAACTCTTTCCTGTTTCTTGACCTGTTTCATCATCCCGTGTTTTTCTTTACCTTCTATCCATTGAAGCAGCAGTGGAAAGAGCAGGACTGTAACAAGCATCCGAATCATTTGCATGACCATAATTACAGTTACCTCTGCTCCTGACGCCAGGGCGATAACCGTTATCTCGGGCAGCCCGCCCATGCTTGCTGAAAGCATCGCTGTGTAAAGGTCCAGGACAGAATAACGGGCCAGGAAATATCCGACGACAAATACTATTGATAGCGCCCAGGTTACAATAATCACTGCTGAAACAGCCATCGGTTTTAACTCGCGCAGAGCTTTCCTGTTCAGCATTGAACCGACAAAAATGCCGATTACAATCTGTGCTGCGGGAAACAAAAAATCAGGCGAAGCAGGAAGTTCGATCTGCATGGTGCGCAGGGTTCCGATTATCAAAACGGGACCAATTAGTTCGGATGCGGGCATACGCACTCTGCTTAGCAAAAACCAGCCGATCAGCCCAAGACCGAATAAAAGTGCGATATCAATTGCAATTTGCACAAACATGGCCTTATTATATCATTTAAGAACAAGTGCAAATTGTTATGAGCACTGCTGTTCAAACTACAGCCTGGTTCGAACTTTAAAACGGGTTCGATTATTATGTCCTGAATTTGAACTTTTAACCATAAATTATTATGTTATAATATTACATGTTCGGATTATGCAAGCCGGAAGGAAGGTTGAACTTTTTATAAATGTTCCCACTACGCGACACAATTACCTATCACGGCGCTATTGTGGCTACAATTGGCCTGATTGTTTTAAACGGTCTGGCCTTTTTTTACCAGTTCTCTCTTGGTGTCGATAGTTTCCCTTATCTCTTTTATGCCTACGGTTTTATTCCTCATGAGTTTTTTCTGAACCCGCTGGGAGAGTTTTGGACAATTTTCAGCAGTATGTTCGTGCACGGTTCTTTTGCGCACGTGCTGGGCAATGTCTGGTTTCTCTGGGTCTTCGGACCGGCTGTTGAGGGCAGGCTTGGCTTTATACGTTTTATGATTCTTTACCTTTCTGCAGGAGTTGCCGCTGCTCTTCTGCAGGGCTTTGCTTTGCCGGATAGTACCATTCCCATGGTCGGCGCTTCGGGAGCTGTCTCCGGTGTTCTTGGCTCATACCTGGTCCTTTTTCCCAGGGCTCGCGTATTAACGATCATCCTGCCTTTTTTTTTTTTTTTTTTTTTGCTGCCCGTGCCGATATACTTAGGGTACTGGATTTTAATCCAGTTTATCTATGTGTTCATGGATATTAGCGGGATTGCCTGGTGGGCTCATATAGGCGGATTTTTCCTCGGCCTGCTGTTGATTTTGATAATGCGTCCCAAAAGAATTTATCGTGCAGATCCCTTCTGGGAGTGCTGGCGCGATTATTGTTAGGAGG
>SLHT01000143.1 GCA_007136055.1 Syntrophomonadaceae bacterium | reverse complement strand
CTGGGTGGTCATCTGTAACTGTTGCACCTCACTGACCCCATCTTCGGGGAAGTAGACGATAATTTTTGTGTTGGGCACATCGCTGAATCCTTCCAGGGCTGATTTGCCAGTATCACCCGAAGTTGCCGTTAAAATAACGATTTCTCTATTTTCGCCGGTGGTTCTGACCGCGGTGCGCATAAAATGCGGTAAAATCTGCAAAGCAATATCTTTAAAAGCATAGGTCGGGCCATGCCAGAGTTCCATGACAAAAAGATCTGCGGACAGCTTGTGCAGCGGGGTTATGGCAGGATGGTCGAAAGTTGCTTCGTTGTAAGCAGATGCGATGGCGCTTTCCAGAGAAGATGGTTCAAAATCGGTTAAGAAAAGCCTGAAAATTTGGCTGGCCAATTTATTGTAACTGCCTGTAGGAAGATCGACGGCTTTAAAAGGTTCTACACGCTCGGCCGGGACATAGAGGCCGCCGTCAGGGGCTAAGCCTCGCTTAATTGCTTTTGCAGCTGTTGTGAATTCACCCTGATTTCTGGTGCTGTAATAGTGCACTGCTTAAACTCCTTTCAGGTTCGACAGGTTCGCTTGCCATGAAGACCTCTTTTCGCCAAAACATCCCCTAAATCCTTTACTGACTGGAAGCTGCTATTGACAAAAAGAATGGTACAGGGTATTTTCAGGGCACAGGTTTATATGTTTCCATCATTGGGCCCTAAATATTAACAGAGGAGAGTGATCAACACTTGAAATATTTTGTTATTGTCGGAGATGGTATGGCTGATTATCCCATGGAGCAGCTTGATAATAAAACGGCGCTGCAGCACGCCCGGACACCTAATTTCGATCGCCTGGCGAACGAAGGTATCCTCGGTTTGGCACAAACTATTCCCGGAGATCTTCCGCCCGGCAGTGATACAGCCAACCTTTCAGTTATGGGTTACGATCCCCTTAAATATTATTCAGGACGTTCGCCTTTTGAGGCGATCAGCCTTGGTGTAGATCTAAGCCCGGAAGATGTTTCTTTTCGCTGTAACCTGGTCACACTCTCCGGTGATCAACCCTATGCAGAGAAAACAATGGTCGATTACTGCGCAGGTGAAATATCCAATGAAGAAGCCGCTGAATTAATTGCAGCAGTCAATACAGCATTAGGTTCTCAAGAAATTGATTTTCATACCGGTTTTCGCTACCGTCACCTTATGGTTTGGCATGGAGTAACTGACCAATGGCAGTTGACCCCGCCTCATGATATAAGCGGACAAAAGATCAGTGCTTACCTGCCGGCCGGAAAAGAAGAGTCCAGAGTCAGGCAGATGATGGAAAAGAGTTGGAGCATCCTTGCCGATCATCCTGTCAACAAGAAGAGGGTTGAGAAAGGCCTTAACCCTGCTAACTCGATTTGGATCTGGGGCGCCGGGCGCAAGCCTTTAATTCCTTCCTATGCTGAAAAGTACGGTCTTGAGGGTTCGGTTATCTCGGCAGTTGATCTGGTTAAAGGTATCGGCCTCTTTGCCGGTCTTACCCCGCTTGCTGTGGAGGGAGCTACCGGTTACATTGATACGAATTATAATGGAAAAGTGAGGGCAGCGCTCGATGTTTTAAAGCAGGGGCATGATTTTGTTTACCTGCATATTGAAGCTCCCGATGAATGTTCTCATCGTTTTGAAACTGAAAACAAAATAAAGGCAATTGAACTTATTGACCGGGAAGTGGTTAAAGTGGCCAGGGAAGAGATGGACCAAAGCGGCCATGATTACAGCCTCTTATTGATTACAGATCATTACACACCACTCTCCCTGGGGACCCATACCAGTGAACCGGTGCCTTTTGCTATTTTCCGCAGCAATGATCTTAAAAGCAACAGGGGCTGCAGATTTGATGAATCCTGTGCTGCCGAAACCGGTCTGCTATTCAGGGAAGGTTTCAGGTTGATGGATTACTTTTTGGGCCGAAAAATTGAGTAGAGGCCATGGAGTAAATTTATTGTCCGCTGATCAGAAAGAAAAAATTATAACCTTTAACTTTATGTCTCTTTTCGGCGCAGTGTTTTTCCTCTTTTATGCGCTGGACTATTATATACCGATTTTGCCCTTTTACGTTATTGATGCCGGGGGAGCAGAAGCTTCTGTCGGCCTTTTGATGGGTGTCTTTACTTTCTGTTCCATTATTCTGCGTCCTTTCCTGGGTCGTGATCTTAACAGGAGGGGCAGGAAACGTTTACTGGTAATGGGCATCTCTCTATATGCCGCCGCGGGCCTTGGATTGCTATTTTTGCCTTCACTGCCCTTGTTATTTATTTTCCGGGCCATCCAGGGTTTTGGTTGGGGTGCTTTCTTGCTGGCTTTTAATACCCTGACACTCGACCTGGCCCCTGAAGGCAGACGTGGTTCAGTTGTGGGTTTAATGGGTATGGCCCCGCCCTTTTCACTCGCTACTGCTCCTGTCCTTGGAGAATATCTGAGGATCACTACTTCTGAGAATTACCTGTTGCTATTTTTTGTCGCTTCGATTGCGGCGCTCCTCGCTCTCTTGTGCGGACTGCTTGTCAGAGAACCTTACATTGATAGGAGCGGCACAGAAAAAACGCCTCTCTTGCTGGGCAAGGTAATATTCCCTTCTTTGATTATTTTTTGCATGACCTTTAATCTCGGTGTTATTCTCACTTTCCTGCCCTTGTTAGGCGAGGCTCGTGATCTTCAGGCGGTCGGTTACTTTTTCACCATATTTGCCCTGACTACAGTGTTTTCACGTCCCGTAGCCGGCCGATTGTCCGATCGCTTCGGGCGGCCGGTAATTTTCCTGCCGGCCCTGTTTATAGCCGCCGCTTCCATGGTTATGATTGCCACGGCTGTAACGGTCGAACAGCTTTTGCTAAGTGCATTTGTCCTCGGTATTGGCTTCGGTTCGGCCCATTCGTCGGTTATGGCCATGGCTGCAGATCGTTTGGCTGTGATGGAACGAGGGGTCGGCATGGCAACATTCACAACTGCATTCGATCTGGGTATTGTAATCGGTTCGATTGTTGTCGGTATACTGCTTACCTGGTTTGATTTCCAGGCGATATTTATGCTTTGTGCGGTAATTATGCTGTTTCCGGTTTTAGGCAACTTTATTAAACAAAAATTAAAGGACAGCCCTCGGTTAATTTAGTTTAGAAAGGTGGCGTTGGAAAAATGCCCGATAATTTAACCTGTAAGATTTTAAAAGAGCACCTTGTAGATGGAGAACTAATAAAAGGCTCTGAAATAGGGCTACGCATTGATCAGACCCTGACCCAGGATGCTACCGGTACCATGGTTTACCTGCAGTTGGAGGCATTAGGGATAGATAAAGTGCAGACCGAGCTATCGGTCAGCTACGTTGACCATAACACTCTCCAAAATGGGTACGAAAATGCCGACGATCACCGTTACCTGCAGTCTGCT
>SLHT01000224.1 GCA_007136055.1 Syntrophomonadaceae bacterium | reverse complement strand
GGACACCCTGATTAAAAGTCAGGTGCTCTGCCAACTGAGCTAATGGCCCTTAATTTGGTGGAGAGGACTGGATTCGAACCAGTGAAGGCGCTGCCAGCAGATTTACAGTCTGCCCCCTTTGGCCAACTTGGGTACCTCTCCACTGCACTTCATGCTTCATGGAGCCGACGAGAGGACTTGAACCCCCAACCTGCTGATTACAAATCAGCTGCTCTACCGTTGAGCTACGTCGGCCGATAAACACTTCCTTTAAAGCAATTTATAGTATAGCTCATTTTATTATAGTCGTCAACACGGTAACAGCAGGAA
This sequence comes from Syntrophomonadaceae bacterium, assembly GCA_007136055.1. Taxonomy (GTDB): domain Bacteria; phylum Bacillota; class Dethiobacteria; order DTU022; family DTU022; genus T3SED10-7. Next base: position 12,672 of record SLHT01000224.1, on the reverse strand, counting down.
TTTTGCATTTATGCTTAGAAAAAGTTTATAATATATAAGCAGTGGTAAAGAGTATTAAACCAGGAGGAGGTCCAGCTTTGTCGGGGATCCGGGTTGCCATAATCGGAGGAACAGGAGTTTATAATCAAGCGCTGTTAGAGGGTGAAAAGGAAGTAACCATTGACACCAGGTACGGTACGGTGGCGATGAGGGCCGGGATTTACAAAAACCGCGAAGTCTTCTTTCTACCCCGTCATGGCGAAAAGCACTCGGTGCCCCCGCATATGATTAATTACAAAGCCAACATTGCCGCTCTAAAAAAAATAAATGTTAATGCTATCCTTTCGACAGCTGCTGTGGGAACCCTGCGCCGGAATATGCCTCCTGGCAGCAAAGTGGTAATTGACCAGTTTATTGATTTCACAAGACAGCGTCCTCTGACATTTTATGAAGGAGAAAAAATGCCGGTTGTCCACATCGATCTCTCAGAGCCTTATTGTTTTGAAGTCAGGAAGACTATATTGGAAACCGGTCAGGCCCTGGACCTGAATTTAGTGGACGGGGGTTGTTACGTTTGCACTGAGGGCCCGCGTTTTGAAACTCCTTCAGAAATAAGAATGATGGAACAGTGGGGCGGAGACCTGGTTGGTATGACCAACGTGCCCGAGGTTATCATGGCCCGTGAAGCCGGGCTCTGTTATGCAACCATTGCCCTGCCAACCAACTACGCTGCAGGTATTTCTTTAACTCCCTTGAAGCACGAAGAAGTGCTTGAAGAAATGGATCGGGGCAAGCCGGAACTGGATAAACTTATTGCCGCGTGTGTTGAGAATATCAAACCTGAACATTCATGTGGTTGTAAGGAAGCAGGGAAATACTGGTCTGAGGAGAGCTGATCAATGATGCGTGAAATAAAAACAATGTCCACCATGTACTGGCAGGATAATCGTTTATATCTCCTGGATCAACGCTACCTTCCTTCAAAAACTGAGTACCGCAGCTGTGAATCCTGTGATCAGATCGTAGATTCAATCAAGGTGATGTCTGTGCGCGGCGCTCCTGCGATCGGAATTGCTGCTGCTTACGGTATGGCAGTTGCCGCCAGGGAAGCTCTTATCAAAGGCTGCAATAAAGTGGAAATGCTTACAGCGCTGGAAGAAGCGGCTGTTAAACTGAAGAGGGCCCGCCCAACCGCCGTTAATTTGTTCTGGGCAGTGCAGAGAATGGAAAAGTTGCTTCTAAAGCTAAAAGAAACCTCTCCACAGCAAATATTTGAGAGCCTATTAAAGGAAGCTAAAAACCTGCACAAGGAAGATATTGATAATAACCGTATGATTGGTTTAAATGGCGCTGAACTGGTTCCATCGAAAGCTTCTGTTTTGACCCACTGTAATGCCGGGGCCCTTGCTACCGGCGGTTACGGGACTGCCCTGGGTGTTGTGCGGGCCGCAGTGGAGCAGGGTAAAGATGTTCATGTTTTTGTGGATGAAACCAGGCCCCTTTTGCAGGGGGCAAGGATAACAGCTTTCGAGCTGTTTGAAGACGATATTTCTGTCACCCTGGTTACTGATAGTTCAGCAGGGCACCTGATGTCAAGGAATAAAGTTGACTTGATTGTGGTCGGTGCCGATCGGATCGCCGCTAATGGCGATACTGCAAACAAGATCGGCACCTATACCCTTGCTGTTTTAGCTGCGTATCATAAAATACCTTTTTACGTCGCTGCTCCAGTTTCAACTATTGACATCTCTGTTGAAACTGGAGAAGGTATAATTATTGAAGAGCGCTGCGGCAGTGAGGTGACCCATCTAAATGGGCATTCTATTGCTCCCGAAGGGATTACCGCCTCAAATCCCGCTTTTGATATAACCACCGCAAAGCTGATTACAGCAATTATTACTGAACGGGGCGTTGTTTGCAAGCCGGATCGGGTTAAGCTGGAAAAACTTATTTAAAGTTTTACGATTGATAAAAGGAGACGCAAATATTGAACAAAACATTAATTAAAGATGCCCTGATTATTACCCTGGATTATAATCAGCCAGATTACTTTTATGGAGACATCCTGGTTTGCGAAGACACAATTGAAAAAATTACTAACCATCCCGAAGAGATCGATAAAAAAAGGGCCGACCAAGTAATAGACGGCAGTAACTTGATGATCATGCCCGGTTTAGTTAACACGCACGGGCACGCCGCGATGTCAATATTACGCGGATATGCTGACGATTTGCCCTTAAAGAAATGGTTGGAAACAAAGATCTGGCCAATTGAAGCAATGCTGGAAAGTGATGATGTTTACTGGGGAGCAATGCTCAGTATTGCCGAAATGATCAAAGGCGGCACAACCACATTTACGGATATGTACTACTACATGGACCGTGTGGCTGAGGCGTCTGCAGAAAGCGGAATCAGGGCTGTGCTGTCAAGAGGTATGCTGGGACTGGACTTTGATTTGGAAAAAGAATTTGAAGACACTGAAACCTTAATAAATGACTGGCATGGAGCTAAAAATGGGAGAATTAAGGTGATGCTTGGACCGCATTCGGCATATGTAGGAGGAAGCGATTTCTTAGGCCGTGTTTACGATCTTGCCTCTGAAACAGGATTGCCGATACAGGTTCATCTGGCCGAAACAAGAGATGAAGTGGACGGCTGCAGGTCTGAGCAGGGTTGTTCTTCGACCGCGATGTTGTCTAAAATCGGCATTCTCGATTTCAAGGTCGTTGCCGCCCACTGCGTGCATTTAAGTGATGACGATATTGATATCCTGGCAGATAAGAAGGTGGGAGTTTCGCACAACCCCGGCAGTAACCTTAAGCTGGGCAGCGGCATAGCGCCGATCAAGCGGTTGCTGGACCGCGGGATCAAGGTCGGTCTCGGAACAGACGGCGCTGCCAGTAATAACAATTTGGACATGATTGAAGAGATGCGACTGGCTGCCTTGATCAGTAAAGGTGCGACCATGGATCCAACAGTTGTTAACGCAAAAACTGCCCTGCTAATGGCTGCTCCTATGGGCGCCGATATTTTAGGACTTGAAGAGACAGGTATCTTAAAACCGGGGTACAAGGCCGATATTATAGGCCTGCGCCGCAACCGGCTCCATCTTACGCCGCTGCACGACCCGCTTGCGCACCTGGTTTACGCTTCTGCGGCGGCAGATGTCAGTCTTGTAATGGTAGACGGCAGGCTCCTTCTAGAGGATGGGGCATTGAAAACACTGGATGAAGAAAAAATCAGGGCCGAAGCATCGCACCGTGCCGAACGGCTTGTAAATGCTGGAAAGGATAACAAGTAATAATTATGAAACAGGCGCACATTCTGGTAACAAATGATGACGGCATCTATGCCGAAGGTATTCAAAGGTTGTGCCAGGCCTTATTAGAAAGCAAAGGCGGGTACAGGTTATCTGTTATCGCTCCTGAACGAGAGCGTAGCGCTATCGGTCACGCTATAACTATGCATAAACCGCTGCGGGTTGCAGAGGTCGATTTCTTAAATAATCCTGCTCTTAAAGGCAGGTCAGTTAACGGGACTCCTTCTGATTGTGTTAAGCTGGCCGTGGAAGCTATCCTTGATCAAAAGCCGGATCTGGTTATTTCCGGAATTAACAGGGGCAGCAACCTGGGAACTGATGTGCTTTATTCAGGGACAGTATCGGCAGCTTTAGAAGGATTGCTTTTAGGCATACCTTCGATTGCGGTATCACTGACCGGTAACGGGAACAGCAGTAGTTTTGATTACGCTGCCCGTTTGATCAGCACTATAGTTCCAAGGTTACTTGAAAGCAGCATCGAAGCATCCACGCTTGTCAATATTAATGTTCCTGTGGATATTAAAGAAATTAAAGGAGCACGGGTTACTAAGCTGGGTAACAGGCGCTATCGGAATGCTTTTGAAAAACGCACTGATCCGCGGGGGATGCATTATTACTGGCTGGCGGGAGAGCTAATCGAAGACGATCCCGAAGATGATGATTGTGACACAAAGGCAGTGCGAGACGGATACATATCGGTAACCCCTATTCACTTTCAACTGACCGACAGAAACGCAATGCCTGCCCTGGAGAAACTGATTAAAGAGATGGAATTATAGCAGGTTACAAGGCCAGCCTGGATTTTATATGCTGCGGTATAGTTTTATAAAGAAAGGAGTCACATAGTTGACTGTATTGGAATCCTTAGGCGATAATTGCTACCGCATTTCCCGCCGGGGCAAAATGAAGGCTGAAGTTTTAATTTATCTCAATGAAGAGCTTTATAGCTCTTTTAGTGAAGATCAATCGATTGATCAGTTAATTGATGCTGCCTCACTTGAAGGTGTGATCAGCCCTGTAATCGGTATGCCTGATATTCACAGCGGTTTCGGCCTGCCAATTGGGGGAGTCATGGCTATGGATGCCGAAGAGGGTTTAATTTCTGCCGGGGCAGTGGGTATGGATATAAACTGCGGTGTTCGCCTGCTGAGAACTAATATTGATGCTGCGAATCTGGATAAAGCGCTGCTCAGAGATTTAATGGAAGGTATTGCCAGGCGGGTACCGGGCGGTATCGGACAGAAAAGCAGGCATTCATCATTGATTGACAAGCATTTGATTTCCTTTTTGCATGACGGAGCGCCATTTTTAATTGAACTGGGCTATGGCCGCCCGGAAGATGTTGATTGCATAGAAGACAGGGGTTGTTTGGAAGGTGCCGACATCAGGGCCGTCAGTGAGAAAGCTGTAGATCGCGGTCGTCAGCTTTCCACGATCGGTGGGGGAAATCACTTTATTGAACTTGGCATGGTCGATAAAATATTCGATCCTGTAGCAGCTGAAGCATACGGCCTTGAGGAAGGAACCCTCACGATATTGATTCACACCGGTAGCCGCGGTTTCGGCCACCAGATTTGTACTGAATATTCAAAGGCGATGAAAACTGGTGCAAAAAAACACAATATCGAAATGCCGTCGGCCGGGTTGGCTGCAGTGCCGATTAGATCTAATGAAGGGCAAAGTTACTATGCAGCGATGACCTGTGCAGTTAACTTTGCGTTCTGCAACCGCCAGTGGATTACCGATGATGTTCGTAGATCCTTCAGCGAAATATTAGGCGGCAGTGATTATGATTACAACCTGGGTCTTGTTTATGACGTCGCCCACAACACAGCCCAGTTTGAAGAAATCAGCGGTAAAAAAATGCTCATCCACCGTAAGGGGGCAATCAGGGCCCTGCCTCCCGGGCACCACCTGAACCCGCAGCCATATAGGAACACTGGACACCCGGTCCTGATTCCGGGCAGCATGGGAAGCCCTTCTTACGTGGTGAAAGCTGAGCCAGGGGTCGAAAAGTTATATAATTCAGTTAACCACGGCGCCGGGCGCGTCCTTTCGCGTTCAGCGGCAAAGCGTGAAGTATCTATCGACCAGTTAGAAGAGCGCATGGCCGGCATATTATTATCCGGTAAAAACTATAAAGCCTACCTTGACGAAGCGCCGCAGGCTTACAAAAATATCGACCTGGTAATCGAAACCTTAACTGATCTAGGATTCAGCAGCAAAGTTGCCCGCCTGAAACCTCTGGCCGTGATCAAGGGTGATCAATAAAGACCGCAGATAAGGAAGTGAGCCGGACTGGATACAAATAAGCCCATTATTGATGTAAACGATCTTTCTGTAATTTACCCGGGCGGTATAGAAGCTTTAAAAGGGATCAGTTTCTTAGTGGAAGAACAGGAAATATTCGGACTGCTGGGCCCAAACGGAGCGGGCAAAACCACACTGATCATGGTTCTCACTACCCTGTTAAAGCCAACCGGCGGTTCAGCTTATTTAAACGGTTATAATGTAGCTAAGTGCACAAATCAGGTCCGTATGAATTTGGGTTATGTATCGCAGGACCTGGCCATCGATGACGAGCTCACGGGGCTTGACAACCTCTGGCTGCAGGCCGGTCTCTATCACATGGATCGTTCAATCAGGAAAAAAAGAACCGATGAAGTGCTTGAACTTGTCGGATTGCGTGACAGGGCAGCCGATCGGGTTGACACATATTCGGGCGGAATGCGCAAAAGGCTGGATATCGCCTGCGGCCTGATTCACCGACCCGGCATCTTATTCCTCGATGAACCGACCCTGGGTCTCGATATCCAAACCAGGCATGAAATATGGCATTATATCAACCGCCTGCGCGAAGAAGTGAAGATGACCATTCTTTTAACGACCCATTACATGGATGAAGCCGACACTCTCTGCAAACGGATCGCCATTATTGACCGTGGGGAAATGAAAGCAATTGATACACCCGCCAGATTGAAACAGGAATTGGGGGGCGGGGTAATCATCTTTCAGTTTACCGATGCCGCTGAACCCGGTGTTCCTGAAAAGGCCCTGGAAGCCCTGCGCGGGCAGGATTTTGTGAGGGAAATCTCAAAAAACGACGGCGATTTTTATCTGCTGACTAATGAAAGCGAGGAAGCCCTGCCCAAGTTTTTCACCGTGCTGGAGGGCTTCCCCTTAAGACTGAAAAAGGTGACCATGAAAATGCCTACACTGGACGATGTTTTCCTGTTTCATACAGGTGAACAGCTGCGTGAGGGCACAATTTCCAGGGAAGCAATAGCAAGGTCTCGTTCGAGTATGCAGCGCCTGCGCGGCCAGCGCTAAAAAACAAATAAATAATCTCCGAGGTGGCAGTAATAGTGGATCTAAGATCCGGATTAAGAGGAACTTACTTCGTTTTCTGGCGTGAGATGAAACGCTTTACAAACCAGAGATTAAGAATAATGATGTCTGTAGTACAGCCTGTAGTGTGGTTGGTCCTGATGGGCAACATGATGACCAGGCTGACCGATAACCCTTTTACTGCTGAAGTGCTGGGAGTTGATAATTACCTTGTTTTCATGGTCCCGGGAGTTATGATTATGACTTCCCTGTTTGCGGGAGTTTATGGCGGTATTTCAATTATCTGGGACCGCCGGCTGGGGTTCCTGGTTAAGCTTTTAAGCGCCCCGATTCCCCGATATAGCATTGCGCTCGGCAAAATGTCTGCCCTGATTTTACAGACCATGTTCCAGGTTTCAATTATTGCCGTGCTCGGCGGTCTGATGGGCGTTCGCTTTGTAACCGGCGTCGGCGGCATCATGGCTGCCCTGCTGTTCTGCGGCCTATTTTCGGCTATCATGAGCAGTATATCACTATTCCTTTCGGCTTCGGTTAAAACCCCTGAAACGCTCTTTGCAATAATCAACTTTTTAACCATGCCCCTGGTATTTACCAGCAATGCCCTTTTCCCGACCGGGGCGATGCCCTCCTGGATTCAGCTAATTTCCCGCTTCAACCCGATTACCTATGCCGTCGCCCCTGTCCGCACCCTCGCTGTAAGCGGGTGGGATATGGAAATGATCTTAAGCGGGGCGGGCATATTGCTTATAATGTTCCTGGTTCTCCAGGGGGTAGTATACTTCCGCTTTGAGAGAGGCTCCCTGCTGTAAAGTGGCAGGGCAATAGATTGCACCCGTCCGGGTTTTAATTCCTCCGGCAGGGCTTATACTTGAAAACTTATCGAAGTCCGATTACAAGGCCGAAACGAGCAGAGTAAAGGCCACTCTAAGATAACAGGGGGAGAAAATAATATTATATCTCAATCCAACAGACATCAGTAAAGCAGCCGGTCTCAATCAGGTAATGAATGCGGTGGAAAATGCATACGCCATCGACCTGAGCGGTAAATTTGAAATGCCGCCCCGCATGCATATCAATCATGAAGGAAATAGTCTACTTTATATGCCCTGCTTTACCGGTAAGATTTTCGGCACCAAGATTCTGAGCCTGTTTCCCGCCAATGCAAGTAAGGATAAACCTGTTATCCAGGGTCTGGTCCTCCTCAATGACCCTGAAACCGGGGCTCCGTTAGCACTTCTAGACGGCGCCAAGCTGACAGCTGTCAGGACAGGCGCGGTAGGCGGGGTTGCCGTGAGGCATATCGCTCCTGAAAATGCAGCAACTGTCGGCCTGATCGGGGCAGGGGTCCAGGGCTTTTACCAGGTGCTGTTTGCCTGCTGCGCAAGAAAGATAGAGCGGGTCGCTCTCTACGATTTAAACAGGGTAAAATGTGCAGACCTTGCCGAAAAGTTACAGGAAGCCCTGCCGGGTATCGAGATAAGTGTATCTGCTTCCGTAGAAGAACTCATTGAAGCTTCAGAAATCATTATAACAGCAACACCCGCCATAGACCCTGTCCTGCCCGATGATCAGGAACTGCTCAGAGGCAGGCACTATATCGGCATAGGCTCATACAAACCGGAAATGAGGGAGTTCCCCGCGGCTGTATACAGCCTGGTGGAAAAAGTATACATCGACACCGAAAACAGCCTGAAAGAATCAGGCGACCTGATCACGCCCCTTTATAAAGGCTGGATCAAACCCGGCCAAATTGTAAAACTCGGGGAAGTAATCGGCGGCAAAATCCCGGGCAGCACCGGGGGGACAACGCTCTTTAAATCTGTCGGCATGGCCCTCTTTGACATCACCTTATCGGAGCTGATCTACCGCAGCGCATTGAAAAACAAGATTGGGACTTTATTGGACTAAGGAACCTTTTATTCAGGAGGATGAAATGAAGAAACAACCACCCAGTATATTCAACGATGTAATCGGCCCGGTAATGAGAGGGCCTTCGAGTTCCCACACTGCTGCTTCTGTGCGGATTGGCAAGCTGGTCAGACAATTTTTTAGATCTGCAATAAAATCTTTTCAAGTCGATTTCGAACCCGGGGGGTCCCTGGCGTCGACTTACAGCAGCCAGGGATCTGACATTGGCCTGGTTGGCGGTTTGCTGAACCTGGATCTTGATGCCCCGGGGCTGGTAAATTCACTGGATACAGCCCGGAACAGGGGTATTGAAATAGAATTTCAGATCGTTAAATATGAAGCGGATCACCCCAACACCTACAGGATCACTGCCAGGGGAGAACAGGGAGAAGAGTACCGTTTTGTTTTCGTGTCTACGGGTGGAGGGATGCTCGAACTACGGGAAATAAACGATGCTGTCGTCTCCATCTGTGGTGATTTCAACGAGACCCTGCTGTTTTTAAATAGCACGGAAAAGGCTGTCGTTGGCAAGTATATCGCCAATATAGAAAAACTGGTGCCAGACCTGGATTACTGCACGGCTGCTTATGGCCGCGGCTTCAGCCTGGTTAACATCAAAACCGGTTATCCACTGCCGGCATCGCTGACGGAAGGATTTGATATCTTCGATCTGTTTGAAGGTATCGTGCGGCTTGAGCCTGTCCTGCCTGTCCGGTCCAGAAAGAATTGCACGGTCCCTTATGAATACGCCGCTGATATCCTGGTTGCCGCCGAAAAAGAAGATGCGCAGCTCTGGAAACTGGCGGTGAAATATGAAAGTGCCAGGGGCGGTATCTCAGAAGAAGAGGTTATGAAAATTGCCGGCAATATTGCCGCGACCATGAAATCGTCGATTGAAACGGGTTTGGCGGGCACCGAATACGAGGACCGGATTCTCGACCCTCAGGCCCACAAAATGCTTCAATACGCCGGAAAGTTAAGCGGCGGGGAAAGAGATAAAAAAGTAATCGCCAATATCACGGCGATCATGGAAACAAAAAGCGCGATGGGTGTTATTGTTGCCGCCCCGACAGCAGGATCATGCGGGGGCCTTCCGGGTACGCTGTTTGCCGTGGCTGATGAACTGCGACTAAATGATGAGATTATTATAAAGGGCTTGCTGGCAGCCGGTTTAGTCGGAGTCCTGATTGCCGGCAGAAGCACTTTTGCCGCCGAAGAATGCGGCTGTCAGGCTGAATGCGGCGCCGGCTCCGGGATGGCAGCGGCAGGCCTGGTCCAGATGCTTGGCGGAACAATACCGCAAGCTCTGGATGCTGCAGCAATGGCTCTCCAGAATGTGATGGGCATGGTTTGCGATCCCGTTGCGGAACGGGTTGAGGTGCCCTGTTTGGGGAAAAATGTGATGGCGGGTTTTAATGCCGTCGCCGCCGCAAACATGGCCCTGGCTGGTTATCAAAATATAATCCCGCTGGATGAAACCATTGATGCGATGCACCAGGTAGGAACAATGATGCCTGTAGAACTGCGCTGCACCGGTAAGGCAGGGCTTTCAACTACCGCCACCGCCCGCAGAATTGGCGGCGTACTAAAAAAAGGTAATTATGATCTTTAAAATGATCTTTATTATGTTATACTATAAACGCTGTCCTGCGTAAAATCTTTGTTTGCGTGTGAAGTAAATTTAATAATATTTTTAAAGGGAAAAAACAATTTGTAGCGAATAATATACTTTGTCTTATAACTGGTTAGCTTAAGGAGTATACTAATTACTTGTAATCGGAGTCAACTTTAAGGAGGTGAAATATTTTAATAACTCACTTTTACTGATTGGCTTAAGTCATAGGTAAAGGAGGAGATAAAACTATAAGGAGTTTTATCAAATGTTTGTGGCTGTATAAAATTGATTTAAATATCTACCGTATCGGGATCTTGAACCTGACCGGGCAAAACGATCAAAAGCGTTGCTAATCAGGAAAAAGAACGATATAAGATCTAGAGGAGGTCATGTTAATTGTTTAATATCAAAAAACACTGGATTTTAATGTTAGTTGCAGCGATGCTTGTATTTGGAGCCTTTGGCTGCGCAGAAGAAGCCGCAGATCCTGTTGATGAAGATCCGGCAGAAGAACCTGCCGAAGAATTTGAAGGCGAAGTGTTGATTGGCATTATGGTCCCGACTACCGGTTCTGAAGCAGCAGACGGAACCGATATGGAAAATGCAGCTATACTTGCTGTCCAGGAAATCAATGCAGCCGGCGGGGTAATGGGCCACAGGCTTGTTACAACTACAGGCGACGACGGCTGTGACCCGTCCATGGCTACTGCCGCTGCCAGCCAGCTGGTATCGGAAGAAGTTGTGGCGCTGGTCGGCGGTTACTGCTCAGGCGCAACCCTGCCCACCCTGGCCATTTACGGTGAAGCAGGCATTCCCTTTGTTATTGCAGCATCAAACGCAACCAGCCTGATTGATGAAAACCCGGGCTGGGGCTTCATGATCAACAGCACCGGCCTGGACCAGGCTGCGACAGCTGTAGCCCAGTTCGAAGCGTTAGGTGTTGAAACCATCGGCGTGATTGACTCGGGAGATGCTTATTCCGCCGACTTAAAAGAACAAACTATAATTCAGTGGGAAGAAGCAGGCTATGAAATTGTAGCCGACGATACCGTGCAAAGAGGCGAAGTTGACTTTTCCGCCTTTGTAACCTCTATTATGGCCAGTCAGCCTGACGGCATTTACTGGACAGGTTACCAGGCAGAAGGCGCTCTCTTAATCCGCCAGCTGCGTGAAGGTGGCTATGAAGGAGAAATTATTGTTGGCGACGGTTCCAGCGCCCAGGAACTAATTGACCTGGCCGGCGACGCTGCAGAAGGCGTTTACTGCACAGGCCCGCCGCTTACAGACTTCCTGCCCGCTGCCCAGAGCTTTATCGAAGGCTATGAAGCCAACTTCCCCAGGGAGCCCGGCGCATATGCCGCTCTTATGTATGATGCGACCAATCTCCTGGTTGATGCTATGGAGCGCGCTGGATCATTTGACAGCGCCGCAATCAGGGATGCACTTGAAGCCACAGACGGCTTTGAGGGATTAGCAGGTCCGGTTATGTTTACCGAAGATAACACCCTGGCAAGAAGTAACTTCGTTGTTTTGGAAGCCAAAGACGGAAGATGGTCTCTGGCAGAGTAAGCCGCCTGAATAAAAAGTATACGGGTCCGGTTAAACCGGGCCCGTATTCACTTGAGAGGTGAACAGATGGCTTTACATGAGGTATTGTTACAACAGCTTTTTAACGGCTTACTAATCGGCTCTTTTTACGGTCTTGTTGCAATCGGTTATTCTATGGTTTACGGTATTATAAAGCTTTTAAACTTCGCCCACGGCGATATATACATGATTGGGGCTTTTTCCGGGCTTGTTTTTTTATCTATAGCCTCACCTTATATCGGCGCCGGCTGGCCTTCACTGATCCTTGGTATGTTGATTACCATGCTCCTTGTCGGTTTGCTTGGAGTTCTCATTCAGAGGGTTGCCTACAGGCCGATGCTCAAGGCTCCCAGGCTTTCCATCCTGATTACAGCCCTCGCTGTATCGATGATTTTATATAACACGGTCATGCTTTTATCAGCAGGACGGTACAGGGCTTTTAATGTTGACATAAGCAGTGAAAGTTTTTTTATTGGAACCCTGCGGTTAACTGAAACCAGGGTTGTTTTAATTGTTGCCGCCTTTACCTTAATGTATATCATGCATATGTTTATCACCAAGACTATGTACGGCAAGGCCATGCGGGCTATCTCTTTAGACCGGGATACCTGCCAGTTGATGGGTATTGACGTTTATAAAATTATTGCCCTGACCTTTTTTGTCGGCTCGGCCCTGGCGGCTGCCGCAGGAATTATGGCCGGTGTCTATTACGGTACAATTCACTTTTACATGGGTTTTCTTATCGGTCTAAAAGCTTTCACTGCTGCTGTTATTGGCGGGATCGGTATCATACCGGGAGCGATGCTCGGAGGGCTGCTGCTGGGGCTTTTAGAAGCATTTGGAACGCAGATACCTTTTATCGGTACCGAGTGGAAGGACGTATTTTCTTTTGCTTTTTTAATTCTATTTTTAATTT
>SLHT01000128.1 GCA_007136055.1 Syntrophomonadaceae bacterium | reverse complement strand
TACGCACTTGTCCTAGGAGGGACGCCACCATGACGAAACGCCTACTCGCCTTCTCGCTCGCGCTGCTCGCCAGCCTCGCGCTCACCGCGGCCGCCAACCCGTGGCGGGCGTACGAGGGCACCACCATCGTTGTCAGCTGGCCGGCCATGTTCCACTTCGAACTGGCCGAGCAGTGGATCCCGCAGTTCACCGAAGAGACCGGCATCGATGTCGAGGTCGACTTCGTCGCGTACATGAACCTCAAGGACCGCCAGATCGTCGAGCTCAGCAAGCCCGCTCGCGGCGACTACGACGTCGTCACCTGGGTCGTGTTCTCGAAGAGCGAGTACGTGGCGAACAACTGGCTCACGCCACTCGCCCCGTTCCTGATCAACCCGCGGCTCACCGCGCCCGACTACGACATCGAGGACATCGTGCCGGCCTTCCTGACCACCTGCTGCAAGGTGGGCGGCCGCAAGGGCTACCTCGACGGCCCCGGCGCCTCGCTCTACGGCATCCCCTTCAGCCCCGAGACGAGCATCCTGACCTACCGCAAGGACATCTTCGAAGAGTACGGGCTCGACGTGCCGACCACCTACGATGAGCTACTCGAGACCGCCCAGTTCATCACCGATAACGTGCCCGACATGGCGGGCATGACCACCCGCGGGGCGGCCGGGCACCAGGTCATCCACGCCTGGCTGCTCCACCTCGCGCCCTACGGTGGCACCGTGCTCGACGACGATTTCATGCCGGTGGTGAACTCGCCCGAGGCGATCGAGGCGGCGTACGCCCTCAAGACCATCCTCGAGAACGCGCCGATCGGCGCCGCCGGCTACAGCGCGGAGGAGCAGGATAACGCCTTCCTGCAGGGTGACGCCGCGATGTACCTCGACCGCAGCATCGTCGCGGCGCTGGCAGAGCAGCCCGATCGCTCCACCGTGGTCGGTCAGGTCGGCCACGCACTGCACCCAGTCCAGGCCCAGTGCGGTGCCGAGACCGGCGGGTTCGCGATGGGCATCCCCCGCAACTCGCAGCAGCAGGAGGCCGCCTGGCTCTTCATCCAGTGGTTCACCAGCAAGCGCATCGACCTCGAGATCGCCATGGCCGGCGGCAACCCGATGCGCACCTCCACCCACGCTGACCCCGAGCTGCAGGCGATGTACCCCTGGTACGAGACCGTGGTCGAGCAGCTTCCCTGCGCCACCGCTGACTGGCGCCCGCTGATTCCCGAGTGGCCCGCGATGAACGCGCCCATCCTGGGCGAGGAGATGTCAGCCGCCCTGACCGGCCAGAAGACGATCGAGGAAGCGCTGGAGAGCGCGAACCAGCGCATCTACGAACTCCTCGACCGCGCCGGCTACTACAGCTGGTGAGCGGACGGGGGCGGTCAGCGCCGGGTTGAGGCTCGTTCCGCCCCGCGCCACCCCATCCCTGCACGTCGTGGGTGCGTCATGTCGACGCACCCACGACACGGACGCCCACAACGGCGGCGTCGCGAAGGACCCTATCGATGCGCACCAACCGGTTCGTCCCGTATCTGTTCCTGCTCCCCGCGGTGGCCATCCTCGCGCTGGGGCTCCTGGTGCCGCTCTACAACGCCGTCATGCTCAGCTTCTACGACTGGACCTTCGGCCAGCCATGGACCGCCCGCCGGTTCATCGGGTTCGACAACTTCGCCCGGCTCGTGAACGACCCGGGCGTTTGGGCCTCTGTCCGCACCACCTTCGTGTTCGGCTTCTGGGTCGTCACGCTCGAGATGCTCATCGGCGTGGGGCTGGCCCTCCTGCTCGAGAAGGCCGTGCGGGGTGCCACGTTCATCCGCACCGTCTTCGTGATGCCGCTGATGATCGCCCCCGTCGTGGTCGGCCTCATCTGGCGTTACCTGCTCGACGCCCGCGCCGGCATGGTGAACTACTACCTCAACCAGATTGGCGAGGCGATCCCCTTTCTGCAGAACCTCGGGTTCGAGCCGCAGGTGTGGCTTGCCGATCCGACCCTGGCCATGGTGTCGATCGTCGTCAGCGACGTGTGGCAGTGGACGCCGTTCGTGTTCATGATCGTGCTGGCGGGGCTCCAGGGTCTGCCCGGCGACGTGATCGAAGCGTCCTACATCGATGGCGCCGATTGGTGGCGCATGACCTGGCACATCAAGCTGCCGATGCTGCGCAACATCCTGCTGATCGCCCTGCTGATGCGGGTCATCGACGTCTTCCGCGCGCTCGAGGTCATCTTCATCATGACCGGCGGTGGGCCCGGTAGGTCGACCCGGGTGCTGTCGCTGCACCTGTTCCAAACGGCCTACACCTCGCTCGACCTGGGCTACGCGGCCACCATCGCGCTGCTCCTCAGCCTGATCCTGATCGCGTTCAGCGTGCTGCTGCTCGTCTACAGCAACCCCCTCAAGGAAAGGTCGGACTTCTGATGGCTGGCACACTCAACCATGCCGTCGCGGGCCGGCGCCGCCGCCGACTCCCCTGGGGCGAGATCTCGCGCTACGTGGCCATGCTCGTGCTGGCGTTCATCACGTTGCTGCCGATCTTTGTCATGATCTCGACCTCGTTCAAGTCGCCGCTCGACATCCAGTCGCGTGTGCCCATCTGGTTCTTCATGCCCACCTTCGGCAACTACGAGGCGATCATCACCCAGAACCGCTTCCTGCCCTTCCTCATCAGCTCGGCGGTGATCGGCCTGGGCGCGACCGGGCTCACGCTCCTGACCGGCGGCATGGCGGCCTTCGCGCTGGCGCGCATGCGCTTCCCGGGCCGCGGCCTCATTGCGCACACGACGCTCGTCATCCGCATGATCCCGCCGGCGGTGCTGGCGGTGACCGTCATCGGCTTCTGGATCGCCTGGGGCATCGGCGACATCGTTCCCGGCATTCGCTACACGCTGCCCCAGGGCCTCGGCCGGGGCGATTTCCTCGACGGTAGCCAGCTCGGGCTCATGCTCTTCTACACGGCCCTCAACCTGCCGTTCTCGGTCTGGCTGCTGTTCGGCTTCATCCGCCAGATTCCGGTGGAACTCGAGGAGGCCGCCATCGTCGACGGCGCGAACCTGCTGCAGGTGCTGTTCCGGGTCATCTTCCCGCTCATGGGTGCAGGCTTCGCGGTGTCGGCCATCTTCACCTTCCGCATCGCCTGGAACGAGTTCATCCTGGCGCTCATGCTCACCACTCGCTTCACCAAGACCTTGCCGGTGTTCGCCGCCGAGTTCATGCGCGACGAGGGCGTCCTGTGGGGCCAGTTGATGGCCGCCGGCACGCTCATCGTCATCCCGCCCATGCTGATCACCTTTTTCGCCGCCCAGCAGATCATCCAGGGCGTCTCGGCCGGCGCCGTCAAGGGTTGAGGCCGTCACGCCTCGAAGGGACGTCATGCCAAGGCCACTGCTGCAACTCGCGCTCGATACCTTCGACCTCCCCTCGGCGCTGGCGCCGATGCAGCGCGCC
>SLHT01000026.1 GCA_007136055.1 Syntrophomonadaceae bacterium | reverse complement strand
TGACTCTGTTTGTTGCTCTTTCGGTGATTATTCTGGCAGTGGCACCCCTGGCCGGCTGTGGAGGCCAGCAGGATGATCAAGACCAGAGGGTGGTGGTTATCGGCAGCAAGCCCCATGCCGAGCAGTACATCCTCGGTGAGATGATTGCCATAATGCTGGAGGAGCACACCGACATTGAAGTTGAGCGCAATTTTGGCATCGCCGGTGGCACCGCCAACCTGCATCCCGCCATGCTTAGCGGAGACATCGACATCTATCCCGAGTACACAGGTACCGGCTGGATGTTTGTGCTCAAACAAGACCTGATTGCCGATCCCCTGGAGATGTTTGAAGCGGTAAGGGACCAGTACCAGGCGGACTTTGCCATCACCTGGCTGGATCCTCTGGGCTTTAACAACACCTTTACCCTGGCGGTGCCCCGTCAACTGGCTGAAGATTACAACCTGGTCACCTTCTCCGATTTGGCGGCAATATCCGACCAGCTGGTCTTTGGTGCCGAGTTTGACTTCTTTGAACGGGACGACGGGTTTGACGCCCTGGCTGCTACTTACAACTTCAACTTCAAGAATATCCGGGAGATGGACATCGGGCTCAAGTACCAGTCCATTGGCGGTGGTGAAGTGGATGTAATCAACGCTTTTTCCACCGATGGGCAAATAAGCCTCTTTGACTTGGTTATTCTCGAGGATGACAAAAATTTCTTCCCCTCTTACTACGCAGCGATTATCATCCGCAGCGAAATGCTGGAAAATTACCCGGAAATAGAAGAGGTTCTCAGCATGCTTTCAGGCCAGATAAGTGATGCCGAGATGACAGAGATGAACTACCAGGTGGACGAGCTGAACAGGGAAGCGGCTGATGTGGCCCGGGAATTCCTGGTCAGCAAAGGCCTGATTGAGGACAGGTAATACACCAATGCTCAGCTTGCAGCAGGTCGGCAAAAGCTACAGCGCAGATGTGGTGGCGGTGGATGAGATTTCTTTGGATGTGGCCCGGGGTGAGCTGCTGACCCTTATCGGGCCTTCCGGCTGTGGCAAGACTACGGTACTGCGCATGATCAACCGCCTGATTGAACCCACCAGCGGCAAGATATTTGTCCATGGCCGGGAAATCCGGGAATGGGACCCAATAGAGCTCCGGCGCAGTATCGGCTATGTCATCCAGCAGGTGGGGTTGTTCCCCCATCTGACGGTGGAACAAAACATTGCCTATGTGTTGCGCATCACCGGCATGTCCGTAAAAAAACGCCAGGCCCGGGCAGCGGAATTAATTTCACTAATCGGCCTGGATAAGTTCCATCTCAACCGCTACCCCGCTGAGCTTTCCGGCGGCCAGGCTCAAAGGGTGGGTTTCGCCCGGGCGCTGGCCAGCGACCCGGATGTAATTCTCATGGACGAACCCTTCGGCGCCCTGGACCAGATTACCCGGCTTCAGCTGCAGGATGAATTGCTGCGTATTCAGCAGCAACTGAAGAAAACAATAGTTTTTGTCACCCACGACATCCAGGAAGCCATGAAGATGGGTGACAAAATTGCCCTGATGCGCTCTGGCAGCCTGGTCCAGCTGGGCCGGCCTGTGGACTTTTTCAACTGCCCCGCCGATGAGTTTGTCACCGATTTTATCGGCGGCAGCGACTTTTTCCGGCTGCTGGAGCTAATCCCGGTGCACCAGGTGATGGAGGAAGCTTCACTGAAAAAGACTCCTGGGGCAACCCTGACCAGGGATATGACGCTGGCTGAGGCCATGCGCCTGCTGTTTAGGCAAAACAAACAGCAGATATATGTTACAGATTGTGATGGCAAGGTCACAGGTTTGCTGAGCATGGATATTATCCGCCGGGCGGCGGCTGCCGGCAGCGGTTGCACGGAAGAATAGAAGTTAGCGAAGGCACGACCGGGAGGTCAATATGAAAACTTATGATCTTTTTGTGCTGGGTGGCGGCACGGCGGGCATGACGGTGGCCCGGGCTGCAGTTGCCCGGGGTTGGAAGGTGTGTGTCGCTGAATCCCGCTTTTTGGGCGGCACCTGTGTCAATGTGGGTTGCATACCTTCCAAGACGCTTATCTATACCGCCCGATTGATGCACATGATTAACAATGCCGATGAGTACGGCATCTCAAGCGGAAAACCCGAGGCAGACTGGGCAAAAATCATTCGCCGCAAGGACCAGGTGGTGGAGGAGATGCGCTCCGGCGGTTACAGCTCGGTGGAAAGCAACGACAACCTTACCCTGTATCAGGGGGAGGCGGCCTTTGTCGGCCCGGACAGAGTCAGCGTGAATGGCGAGAAACTCCAAGCTAAAAGAATACTTATTGCCACCGGTGCCCGGCCAGCCATCCCACCCATACCGGGGTTGGACAACAGCCAATACCTGACGTCCACTACAGCTATGGAGCTGAAGCAATTGCCCCAATCGCTGATAATTATCGGCGGCGGCATAATTGCGGTGGAGTTCGCCCAGATGTTTGTCCGTTTCGGCGTCAGGGTCACCATACTGGCCCGGGACGAAACCCTGGCCGGCCGGTTGGAGCCGGAAATTTCCCGGGGGCTTCAGGAGATACTGGAGTCCGAAGGAGTGGAGGTGCTTACCAGCATCGACATCAGCGAGGTCAGTGGCTCAGGCCCAGTGACAGTAAAAGCAAAAAGAGAAGGAGAAGAACGTTCTCTTACAGCCGAGAGGGTGCTGGTGGCTACGGGGCGCGCGCCCAACACCGACAGTTTGAATTTGCCAGCCGCCGGGGTGAAGACTGATTCCCGTGGATATGTTACTACCGATGAACAGTTTGCCACCGATGCAGAGAACATCTGGGCCGCCGGAGATGTGACCGGCGGGGCAATGTTCACTCACAGGGCCTGGCACGACGGGTTTATTCTTTCCCGCCACCTCATCAGCGGTGAGGCCATCAGTAACAAAGACCGCCTGATTCCCTTTGCTGTTTTCACCGACCCGGAAGTGGCCGGAATCGGCTTGGGCGAAGAAAAAGCCCGCCAGGCGGGCTACGATGTAAAGGTTCAATCCTACCCCTATGATTATGGCGGCCGGGCCAGGGCAATTGGCCAGCGCCAGGGTTTTGTCAAGCTGGTTACCGAGAAGCCCGACGGCCGCATACTGGGCGCCCATATCTTCGGGGCCCAGGCCGGGGAGATTATCCATGAGCTGGTCATGGCCATGCGCTTTGGCGCCACGGTCCATGATTTGCAGGATATGATGCACATTCACCCCACTCTGGCTGAGGCAATAAATTCTGCGGGGTTGTCAACTTAACAGGTGGAAATGCAAAAGTCAGGGCAGTCCCTACCTTTTCTGTTAGAATTGATCCTTATGCCCTTCCCGCAGCACCCGGTATTCGCCGGTGCTTGTGTCCAGATCGTAGATGTTGAAGTTGGTCTTGAAATCCAGGCCCTCATGATGCACCGCCAGGTTCACCGATGCGGAGCCCT
>SLHT01000053.1 GCA_007136055.1 Syntrophomonadaceae bacterium | reverse complement strand
TTAAAAACCTGACCGGATAATTCATTTTATAGAAACCGGCCATGGCAAAAAGCAGGTCAAAGTTACTTGTATGCGGGCCACCAACAACTACACATTTCTTAATATCTTTGGGAATAGTACCCTTTTTTGTCCAGCCTCCAATGGTAAATAAAAACATGGCTATCCATTTCAGCAAATTGTTTCCTCCTCTATAAAACGGCTAAAGATAGTTTATCATTATAAAAAATCATTACAACAGGGAAAATGGAATATATGCTTATAAAAATTATATTCGCTTTTGAGAGCAAACGCTATCCGAATAGCAGTTTTAACGGTACTTTCTGTCATTTAGTTGAAGGCTATAGATTACGGTAAAGGTATAAGGACCTTTTTATTGAATATAGAACCAACACGGACTTGCTTAAAGGGCATGGGATGTCCTCATATTTAAGGGCCTGGTTTGGCTTTATATGAGTGGCAGGTTAAATCCAGAACCGATTAGATTTGAAAAGGGAGGTTTTCAATAATGACAGATCAATACTTGCACACCAGTAACGCACCGGCGGCTGTAGGGCCATATAGTCAGGCAGTAAAGACAGGGAACTTGCTCTTTGTTTCAGGGCAAATGCCCGTTGATCCGGAGACGGGAGAAGTTGTAAAAGGTAATGCTACAGCAAAAGCAGCCCAGTGCATGAAAAACGTGCTGGCTATTCTTGCACAGGCCGGTCTTACAGCTGACAATATTATCAAGACGACTATTTTCCTGACAGATATGAATGACTTTGGACAGGTTAATGAAGCTTATGCCGACTTTTTTAAAGAAAACTACCCGGCGAGGTCTTGCGTTGAGGTTTCCAGGCTGCCAAAAGATGTTAGTGTAGAGATAGAAGTTGTTGCCAGCTTATAAATCGCAGGTTACTTTAACCTGCTCTAAACCGGAACCGGAAAGAGGGATTTATAAATGGGACATTCTAATAAATCCAAACAAACTGATCAGGGCAGAACAGTTTTCGGTTGGCCTTATGTAATCGGCAGAGCAGCCCGGGCTGTTTTGACGGTTATCTTGTTATCCCTTCTGATCTTCTTACTACTTTATGCTGATAGAGCTTCGGCATTGCAGTACGGTGATCTAAATGACAATGGAAGGATTGATGTTCAGGATGTCGTGTTGGTGATGAAGCATGCTTTAGGTATGGAATATCTTTCCGCATCGAAAGAAGTTCTTGCCGACGTTAACGGCGACGGGTTCGTCAACGTTCAAGATGCAAGCCTGATCATGCAGAAAACCTTAGGGTTGCTCAATGACTTTCCCGTTATTTCAGGGTCGGGATTTCATTTAGTTGAAAAGGTCATTATAGCTGACGGTATTTCCCCCGGGTTAAAAATAGTTATTGTTCTACTCAAGGTGCCTGACCCGGAGAATTACAGGGTTGAAATCAAAGGTGTTTCACTGAATTTCAGTGATGAGCTTGAGGCTTTTGTAAGTGAGGTTAAAGAAAGTGACGCTGTCAAAGATAAAGTAGCTGTATATGGCCTGTAATTAATATAAATAGCAAATGATATAATTGATTAGAGCTTACACCAGGAGTGAAGCAGATGAAGAAAGACAAGTTTACTGCCAGCGCAGCTAAATATCCGGCTATAAAAATTGCAGTTGCTGTGGGAGGACTGTTTGTAATTGTTTTTACTGCTTTGATGCTGCTTGGCCCAACACAGGCCCGGGACGTTATTGAGCAGATACTTAGCGCTGAACCTGAAAGTGAAGTATATGAAGGAAATCAAGAAGTTGATTTGCCACCAGTTGATGAAGAGTCGGTAATAATTGAAAAAAAAGATTTTACTGTTGTTGTAATTGGGTTTGAGCCAATGACTGACAGTATTTGCCTCGCCATTCGGTTGGAACAGGTTCCTGTTTCCAGGCTATATCCCGGGTTTGATGAAGATTCAGATCCGGGGCCAATGAGTAAGCGTGTGGATGATAGCCTGAAGCAGATCCATTTAATTGACCAGACAGGGCAGAAATATCGGTATCAAGATGGTAATTTTGTCTCCGAGCATTTCTATTGTACCGGTTGCGCTACAGGGGTTGTCTGGTCTTCAGAAGTTCTTCTGGAACTTCCGGAGCTTAGTGATCAGGCTCAAACGCTAACCCTGGTTGTTCCCTTATCAGGGGATGAAGAGCTCAAAAAAGAGTTTTCCCTGGCTTCACTGCAAGAGGTTGGAGAATGCAGGCTGCCCGGGGTAAGAATCACCTGGTAAGTGCCCGTTATATAAACGAAAGAGGAGATTTTGGTTTGGAGACAGAGCACAGGTTCTTTTATGAAGATTCGCGAAAAATGAGTGCAGTTAAAAGCGATAGTATAGATCTGGTTATAACTTCCCCGCCGTATCCGATGATAGAAATGTGGGACGAGCAATTTTCAGAATTGAATTCCGATGTTAATCTTGCCCTGCAGAATAGTGATTACAGCAGGGCTTTTGAAACAATGCACCGCGAGCTTGATAAGGTTTGGGGTGAACTTTTCAGGGTAATGAAGAAAGGCGCCCTGGCCTGTATCAATATCGGGGATGCAGCCCGCACTATTAATAAGCGCTTTCAACTTTTTGCCAACCATGCCCGGATCCAGAAAATATTTATTGCTCTCGGCTTCGATGTTTTGCCCCTGATTTTATGGCGCAAGCAAACAAATGCTCCGAATAAGTTTATGGGCTCGGGTATGCTCCCAGCCGGGGCTTACGTTACTTTAGAACACGAGTATATTTTGCTTTTTCGTAAAGACGCCAAAAGGGTTTTTTTTACGAAAGAGGAGAAGCTCAATCGAAGACAAAGCGCTTATTTTTGGGAAGAGCGCAATGCCTGGTTTTCCGATCTGTGGGATTTCAAGGGGACAAGGCAGGGAACTAATAATTGCGAGACGCGCAGCAGAAGCGGAGCTTTTCCCTTTGTTTTGCCCTTCCGTCTGATTAACATGTATTCAGTTTATGGCGATACAGTATTAGATCCCTTCTCTGGAACAGGAACAACTGCCCTAGCTGCGATGACTGCCGGTAGAAACAGCATCAACTATGAACTGGACGGCGGTTTTTCAGCGCCTTTTAATGACAGTATATTTATTGAGGTTCATGGATTAAAGCATTATAACCAGGAGAGGATCCGAAAACATCTCGAATTTGTTAAGCGCTATCAAAGCGAGAAAGGCTGTTTAAAGTATGAAAATAGCTATTTTGGGTTTCCCGTTATGACCAGGCAGGAAGAAGATTTAAAGTTTTTTTACGCTAAGTCTGTTTTTGAAGTTGAAAAGAATAATTATAAGCTATTCTATTTTGAAGACCGGGATGTGCAGGCTTTTGAACCCGAAGGCCTGATCCAGGATCAGCTTCAATTTACTACCGGTACAGATCCTGCTGATTAGCTCTAACCAACCGTATGACTCTTATTGAAAAAGAAGGTTCTGGCTATAATTCTTTTTTCTGTTTCCGGGTC
>SLHT01000250.1 GCA_007136055.1 Syntrophomonadaceae bacterium | reverse complement strand
ATTCGTTTAAAATGGTTCCTGTACCCCGCAGCATCAGTTCGAGCTGCGGAACTGCCCTGCGCTGCAAATGCGAAGATATGGCAGCGGTCAGGAAGAGCCTCCTCTTAAATGAATTGGAACTTGAAGGCTTCTATAAACTCCAGGAAGTAGGCTTGCGCACCCCTGAAGTAGAGGAGATAAATTTTAATGACTGATTGTGACAATAAGAATGTCAGAAACCTTAATTTATATTTTGACAATGCTGCAACTTCCTGGCCTAAACCGGAAGAAGTCTATAAGGCAGCAGAAATTCAAATGCGTCAGGGTTGCGGAAACCCCGGGCGCTCGGGCCATACCCGCACCCTTGATGCAGATCGTCTTATCTACCAGACCAGGGAAGCTATAGCTGAACTTATAAATGTTACGGACCCATCACGCATCATATTTGCATTAAATGCTACCGACGCTTTGAATATCGCGCTGAAAGGTTTCCTGAGTAAAGGTGACCATGTCCTCTATACGGCCATGGATCATAATTCGGTCCTGCGCCCGCTGGGGAGGTTGCGGCGCGACGGAGTAATTACTTCGACCCTGATTCCCTGTTCCGAAACGGGGTTTCCTGATCTTGATTTTCTTGAAGAGGCTTACCAGGCAGATACCCGTCTCCTGGTAATCAATCATGCTTCCAATGTGACCGGAACAATTGCTCCCCTGGAAAAGATGATCAAATCTGCTCACAGCAGGGAGGTTAACATCTTAGTTGATACCGCCCAAACGGCAGGAACAGTTGATATTGATGCTGTAGCGATGGAGATAGACATGCTTGCTTTTACAGGCCATAAAGGCCTGCTGGGTTCTACAGGGACAGGAGGTCTATATGTGCGAAAGGGGATTGATTTAGCGCCGCTTCGTGAAGGTGGAACCGGAAGCCAATCAGAACTTGACATGCACCCTGAAGCCATGCCTGAGCGGCTTGAAGCGGGAACAATAAATAACACGGGCCTGGCCGCACTCTTAGAGGGTCTTAATTTTATCAAACAGCGGGGGGTTGCCGCAATTAGAGAACACGAAATAGATATCCGAACTTATTTATACGAACAACTGCAATCGATACCTGTAGTAAAACTCCATGGCCCCTCCGATTCCTATTCAGCTTCTTGCATTGTTTCTTTCACCATAAACGGTGCTGACTGCGGTGAAATCGGTTATGTTTTAGAAAGCAGTTATGGAATTCTCTGCCGGACAGGCCTGCACTGTGCCCCACTGGCCCACAAAGCTATTAATACCTTTCCTGAGGGCACCGTGCGTTTAAGCCCCGGCTTTTTTACTTCAAAAGAAGATATCGACTTCCTGGTAAGCGCTCTAAAAGATATCGCTGCGCTGGCTGAAAGTTAACACGCCGGTACGACCATGGTTTTAGGAACTTAAAATTCTAATTTTAAAATTGATTGGGAGGCTTAACCAAGTGAAAAAAGTGGACTGCCGGGGCTTAAATTGCCCCGAACCTGTGTTGCTGACAAAAAAAGCTCTTTCAGATGAACCGGGCAGGGCCCTAAATGTAATTGTCGACAACGAAACGGCCCGTGAAAATGTGCTGCGCTTTGTCAGAAACCAGGGGCGAAATGCAGAATGGCAAAAAGAAGACAACTTTTTTTTAATTACTGTTTCAAGTGATAAGAAGCAGAAAGCGCCTGAGGTGCAGCCTGTGGAGACTGTAAAAAGCGCTAAGCATGCGGTAATCTTTATCGCCACTGATGAAATGGGTGTTGGCAGCAGTGAGTTAGGAAAGATGCTAATGCGTAACTTTATTTACACCCTGACCAAGCGGGATGTATTACCCAAGGCAATTGTTTTCATGAATTCGGGAGTTAAGTTGAGCATTATAGATTCCCCGGTAGTAGAAGAACTTGAAGAGTTGGAGCAAAATGGCGTGCAGATTTTAGTATGTGGCACCTGCCTTGATTATTACAATCTTGAAGAAAAGCATAAAGCAGGTCTGGTCAGCAACATGTACGATATTTCCGACATGTTGTTAGAGGCCGGGCAGGTTGTGACCATTTAATTAAGCTGTTCCAAAAGCAAATAGGGATCGAAATCACCTGACAACAAGAAATATATGGTGACAGTTAGGTTAATCAGGGACAAAGCTAAACCTAAACTGTTTAAAAATACACCTGCCCTGGCCAAGTCTTGTCTGGAAGACGGAACACTCGCAATACCGATAACCAACCCTATTATAGCCAGTAGAATACCAAGCAGTGGTATAACCCATGCTATCAGCATGACAATGCCAATTTTAACAGAATTACGGGCCACCTTTTTTCCGCCCACCCTTTCAAAACTCTCAAGAGCATGTTAAGCATTACTGCAAAGCCATCTTACCATAATTGCTTGACTCGTTCAAAACTTACCAAACTGTTTGTTTAATTATTAATCATGCCGGCCTATTAATGTCCAACTTAAAATAAAGGCAGATCTTTTTTGCCCTTTGCAGTTTATGTGTCTTATATGGTATATTGTTCAGGGATTATGTCCAGAATAAAGATCACTGCATTGGAGACCTTCTAATGATTCGGGCTATTACCGGAACTAGTTTCATGCATCCCAATAAAGCTTTACTCTGCCTCGCTTTTTCGGCCGTCCTCTGGAGCACCAGTGGTCTGTTTATTAAGCTAATCGATTTAAATCCGCTTGCAATCGCAGGAATGCGCAGCGCTATCGCCGCTTCCGTTATGCTGCTGCTAATGCGCGGTCGATTACAATTTACCTGGTCTTTTCCACAGGTTTCAGGGGCACTCGCTTATGCTTTAACTATGATCCTGTTTGTCACAGCCACGAAAATGACCACTGCCGCCAATGCCATCCTGCTGCAGTACACTGCTCCCGTATTTACTGCGCTACTGGGGGCCTGGTTTCTTAAAGAAAGGGTTTCCCGTTTTGACTGGGTCATTGTAGGTTTTGTAATTGGGGGTATGTTTTTATTTTTCTTTGATCGTATTTCTCTAAGCGGCGTCTGGGGCAACATTATGGCCGTCGGTAGCGGCATGACCCTCTCATATTTCATCCTCTGCATGCGGTTACAAAAAAATGAATCACCGCTTGAAACTGTGATCATGGGCAACCTGGCCACTATGCTGATCTGCATGCCTTTTTATTTTCAACAAGTTCCAACTCTTTTTGACGGGGTCACTCTTATTTACATGGGAGTTCTGCAGATTGGGCTTTCATTTATCATTTTTTCTACCGCCATTAAATTTGTGGCAGCGCTTGATGCCATTTTAATCCAAACTTTAGATCCACTGCTTAACCCGATCTGGGTCTATTTGATTATCGGCGAAGTTCCTGGCAGGTGGGCTATTGTCGGGGGTTTGATTGTTTTGTCCGCAGTAACAGTACGTAATGTCTACTCAAACAGGCAGGCCCACAAAGAGATCCCTGTCGCCCACTAAATATGCTTTTTTTAACCGGGACAGTAAAAGTATAT
>SLHT01000154.1 GCA_007136055.1 Syntrophomonadaceae bacterium | reverse complement strand
TTTTTATTGAACGTGGAGGAATACTTATGTCAGTAAAATTTCAAGATTACTATGAAACATTGGGTTTAGACAGAAACGCCACTGATAAAGAAATTAAAGCCGCATATAGGAAACTGGCCCGTAAATGGCATCCTGACCTGCATCCTGCTGCCGAAAAAAAGGAAGCCGAAGAAAAGTTTAAAAAAATTAATGAAGCCTACGAAGTATTGAAAGACCCTGAAAAAAGAGAGCGCTATGACAGGTTGGGCAGCAGGTGGAAAGACGGCCAGAACTTCCAGGGTGGTCCCGATATGGGCGAAGCACGCTACTATTCAACTGGCGACTTCGGCACCGGGGGTTTTGAAGGCAGTTTTGAAGGCGGCTTCAGTGATTTTTTCAGCGCTTTCTTCGGTGGTGGATCGCCGGGAACAGGCCGCAGCGGACGAACCGCCCAGCGTGGCCCTGTTAAAGGGGAAGACCTGGAAAGCGAAATCAAGCTGACCCTCGAGGAAGCTTACCGCGGCGGAACCCGTTCAATACGGTTGAGCAGCAGCGCTATCTGCCCTGAGTGCAGCGGCACGGGAACCAGAGAGCGCAGTTTCTGCGCCCGCTGCGGCGGAACTGGAACTATCCCCGATGAAAAAACGCTTGATGTAAAAATCCCTGCCGGGGTTAAAGAGGGCAGCCGTATCCGTTTAAAAGGCCAGGGCGGCAGCGGTCTTGGCGGCGCCCCAAAAGGGGATCTATTCCTTAAAGTCCGTCTTCAATCACACCCCGTTTTCAGGTTGAAAGGTGACAATATCGAAATAGATGCTGTAATCCATCCCGACCAGGCAGTTTTCGGAGACAAGATCCCGGTTCAAACCCTTGACGGCAATGTTAACGTCAAGGTGCCGCCCGGCAGTCGCCACGGCAACAAACTTCGTCTGCGCGATAAAGGTTATCCCGGCAAAAACAGCGTGCGCGGCGATCAACTGGTCAGGCTTGTTATCGACATTCCGGCCGATTTAAGCAAAGATGAAAAAGAGCTCTATAAAAAACTCTACGAGCTGCGGAAAGGCGGGAAGTGATCAAAATGAAACTGATCCGTATTCACTGCCACACCGATATTGAAGAAAAGGTAACTGATTGTTACCTTGAATTTCATCCTGACCTGCTTGCTATCTATGAAGATATGGGCGTTATTGAAAAAAAAGCTAACGGCATCCGCTACGAAGAGCTGCACCGCCTGGAGAAAATTATCCGCTTGAAAAGAAACTGTGGCGTTAATACAGTCGGGGCATCAATAATTGTTGATTTACTGGATAGAATAGAAAACCTGCAGGAGGAAGTTGAACGCCTGCGTAGAAAGTAGGTGGTCCTATATGGATTTAAACCGTTTCACCAATAAATCGAAAGAGGCGCTGGCGGCAGCGCAGGAAATTGCCGCTAACCGCGGGCACCAGGTGATGGGTCCGAAACATTTGCTGGCCGCTTTGCTTGACCAGGAAGACGGCCTGGCCGGCCGTTTTATTCAGAACTCTGGGGCCGATACTGCGGGGCTGCAGCAGGGATTAGAAAAACTGCTCTCAACAATCCCCCGTGTATCTGGCTACGAAGGAACGCTGCAGATGAGTTCTTCGCTGGCCCGCGTTTTATCGAAAGCTGAACAGGAAACTAAACAGCTAAAAGACGATTATGTCAGTATTGAACATATCCTGTTGGCCTTGACAGAGGAGAGCGAAGAAGATTTAAAAAAACTCCTTTCTCAGGTAGGCCTCGACCGCACCTCTCTTTTAAACGCCTTGAAAACAGTGCGTGGTTCCCAGCGTGTGACCAGCGACAGTCCTGAAAACACTTACGAAGCGCTGATGCGCTACGGGAGGGACCTGACTGCAGAAGCCGAAAAAGGGAAGCTGGACCCGGTTATCGGCAGGGATGAAGAGATTCGCAGGATTATGGAAATATTATCGCGCAGGACAAAGAACAACCCTGTTCTGATCGGGGATCCCGGTGTAGGCAAAACAGCCGTGGCTGAAGGGTTGGCCAGAAGAATCGTAGCCGGCGATGTCCCTGAAGGGCTAAAAGAGAAAAAGGTGATCTCACTTGACATGGGAGCCTTAGTAGCCGGGGCTAAATACCGCGGCGAATTTGAAGAAAGATTAAAAGCAGTTTTAAAAGAAGTCCAGGAAGCTGAAGGCAGGATTATTCTTTTCATCGACGAACTGCACAACGTTGTCGGAGCCGGCGCCGCTGAAGGAGCAATGGATGCCGGCAACCTCTTAAAGCCAATGCTGGCCCGGGGTGAACTGCAGTGCATAGGGGCTACCACCATCGATGAATACCGCAAGCACATTGAAAAAGATGCGGCCCTGGAAAGGCGCTTCCAACCGGTTAGGATCGATCAACCGAACCTGGAAGACACCATTTCTATATTACGCGGTCTCAAAGAACGCTACGAGGTGCACCACGGGGTGCGCATTCAGGACAGCGCCCTGATTTCAGCGGCCACTTTATCGGATCGCTACATCAGCGATCGCTTCCTACCCGACAAGGCGATTGACTTAGTCGATGAAGCAGCAGCTCACCTGCGCACCCAGATCGACAGCATGCCAGCTG
Organism: Syntrophomonadaceae bacterium; assembly: GCA_007136055.1. Taxonomy (GTDB): domain Bacteria; phylum Bacillota; class Dethiobacteria; order DTU022; family DTU022; genus T3SED10-7. The sequence continues at coordinate 10,623 of SLHT01000154.1, read as the reverse complement.
CTTTGGATGAAATAACCCGCAGGGTAATGCAGCTGGAAATTGAAGAGGCGGCCCTGAAAAAAGAAAAAGATACCGCTTCACAGGAAAGGCTCGAAAAACTGCAGCATGAGCTGGCAGAACTGCGCTCTGAAGCAGATGCAATGAAAACGCAGTGGCAAAATGAAAAACAATCTATTCAAAAAGTACGTAATGTCAAGCGCGAGATAGATGAGGTACGTACCAAAATTGAAAAAGCAGAACGAGAATACGACCTGAACAAGGCCGCGGAGCTTAAATATGGCCGCCTGAACGAGCTCGAGCGCCGGTTGCAATCTGAAGAAGAACACCTGGAAGGCAAGCAAAAAGAAAACATGCTTTTAAACGAAGAAGTCAGTGAAGCTGAAATTGCCCGTGTTGTTAACCGCTGGACTGGAATTCCTGTCAGCAGGCTGCTCGAAGGAGAAAAAGAAAAACTGATTCGTCTGGAAGATATTCTCCACGAGCGGGTTATCGGGCAGGACGAAGCAGTCAGTGCCGTTTCCGATGCTGTTTTAAGAGCGCGCAGCGGTATCAAGGACCCGAACAGGCCCGTTGGCAGTTTCATCTTTTTGGGCCCGACAGGAGTCGGAAAAACCGAACTGGCCCGCACCCTAGCCCAGGCGCTTTTCGATGATGAACGCAATATGATCAGGCTCGATATGTCTGAGTACATGGAAAAACATACCGTTGCCCGCCTAATTGGAGCCCCTCCGGGCTATGTCGGTTATGATGAAGGCGGCCAGCTGACCGAGTTGGTCAGACGCAAACCTTACAGTGTAATTCTTTTCGACGAAGTGGAAAAAGCGCACCATGATGTCTTTAACGCCATGTTACAAATTTTAGATGACGGACGACTCACTGATGGCAAAGGGCGCACGATCGATTTTCGCAACACTATTGTAATCATGACCTCGAACATTGGCAGCCAGGAAATTCTCGCTTTCCACCAAAAAGGCGGAGAATATGACCAAATGAAAGAAACTGTACTCGGTCTGCTACGGCAACACTTCCGCCCGGAATTCTTAAACAGGGTCGATGAGATAATCGTCTTTAGAGCCCTGGAACGCGAGCAGGTTAAGGATATTGCAGTCCTGCTGTTGCAGAGGTTATCCGAGCGGCTGACTTCCACTGCTGACTTGACCCTGGAGTGGAATGATGATGTGGTTGCCTACCTGGCCGAAAAAGGTTACGACCCGGCCTTCGGCGCCCGTCCGCTAAAACGGGTAATTCAAAACGAAGTGGAAACCCCGCTGTCGCGCAGGATTATCAGCGGAGATATTACGCCGAAAGAGATAGTAACCCTGGTTAAAAGCAGCGAAGGGGTCGAATTTACACAAAGATAAATTTAAACAAGCGGGCACGGCAGCGCCGTGCCCGTCAATTTATAAAAGCCATTCATTCTAAAATCCATACATTTTTATAGACATCTACGTTTATGGCAGCCATTTATTTAGATTATTATTTTAACGTTTTAATCCTGCTTGTCTTCAAGCCTGGAGATGAAATCTTTGCCGGCCTGGTAGGTTTCGGCCAGGGCATCAACATCTTTAAGAATGGCTCCCTTTTCATCGTAACCGCGGAAAAATAGTGTGCCGGCCAGTTTAAAATTGATATTATGGAAGAAAACCTTAATAATTTCCTCTGCATTTTCACAATATCGCTTCCGTTTCAGAGCCCCGACACAGATAAAGAAACCCTGGCGGTTTTCTTCCTCGCGAACAAAAGGTTTTTCAAGATTATACTTAGCATTCCACCAACACTGAAAACGATCAATAAGCATCTTTAGCTGGGCATTCATAGAACCAAAGGTTACCGGGCTGGCAATAACCAGCGCATCTGCATTGATCGTTTTAGGGTATACTTCCTGCATATCATCTTTAAGAATACACTTTCCGTCTTTAGCGCAGGCATCGCAGGCCTGGCAGGGCCTGAATTTCAGGTCGTTAACCCACAGCATATCAACTTTCCATCCCGTATCTTCAGCCGCACGGCAAAATTCTTTCAACAATGTTTCGCTATTACCGTTGCGCCTGGGACTGGACGCTATCGCCAACAGGTTTTTCAATCTAGTTCACTTCCTTTTTCGTATTTTATAAGAATCTATTGTTTTATCTTTTTAAGTAGGTTAACATATTAACAGGTAGATGGGAATACTATTATCTTTTAAATAGAAGGGATTACCTATGGATAAGCATTATTACAGCCGGTCACGACAACCGAAAAAAAAGAGTTTAGCGCGCCTGGTTATCTTTTTGTTTTTACTGGCAGCAGTCACAATCCTCTCTGTTTTTAGCCTGAGCCAATATATGGCCGTGCAGACGCTGCAGTCCAAACATAACTCACTCGAAGAACGACTTGAACAGGTTGAAGAAGAAAATATAATGCTCTGGCAGCTGCACGACGAACTATATGAAGAAAATGTAAGACTGCGTGAAGAAAACAAGATGCTGCGTTCTTCTACGGTTATCGAACACGGCAACCGTGAAATCAATAAGGTAGCGATAACCATCGATGACGGGACAAGTGCAAACCTTATGCATAAAACTCTTGACCACCTTAAGGAGCATAATGTAAAAGCCACCCTCTTCCCGATGGGTTCCTGGGTCGAGCGCGAACCCGAAGCCTGGCAGCGCGCTGTTGATGAAGGCCATGAGTTGGGTAATCATACTTACAGCCACGCCTTTTTGACCACAATTCCTGAAGAAAAGGTAAGAGAAGAGTTAAACCGCTGGGAAGAAGCAGTAGAAGAAGCTCTCGGTTATTCATACGAAACACTTTTTTTCCGCCCGCCCGGCATGGATGGTTTCACTGCTACCCAAAACAGTCAAAAACAGCGGTTAATGGAGATTATTGGCGAAAAGGGCATGTTCACCATCCTCTGGGACGTGGAACTAATTTACGCCCTGCGCAATGAAGCATCAACCCCCAAAAGGATAACGCAGCATGTGCTCGATAACGCCAGGGGCGGCAGCATTGTCCTGCTTCATTTTACCGAGAATGATATTGCGGCCCTTCCGGCCATTTTAAAGGGGCTGAGGGACCGCGGCCTCGAGCCCTGCTCGTTGCGTGAACTGCTTCTGGCCGACCCTGGAACCTGATCAGCAGTTAACTGACAATTGAGTGCTGCCTCGTTTTAAATTAAACCTGTAACCATAGCCCTCCATTAAGAATGGTTTTCCTATACAAGTAAGGGACATTTCATTTTGAAGTGTCCCTTACTTGTATCCAGTTTATTATTGCTAACTATTCATTTCGTAGGTGTCTTTCAGGGCTAAAACGTGATCTTCCCAAACTTTTCCGAACCGTTTACTGTCAACAGCCGGCTTCTTGATCATCTTCTGCAGGTAATTCATCTGAGCCTCGCTGGTGCTGTGCTTACTGTAGAGGGCCAGGGCAAACCCTGAAAAATCTCGAACCATGAAATCAAAAATCTGATCGACTAACCTTTCATCAAGCTCATAAATTTTCGCGTTTTCTAAGGTTAGCTGTCCATAGACAACCAGTGTAAACATTTCACCCAGAGATAGCAAAAAATCTGTATCTTTTTGCTGTTCGGCATCAGGTGTAGCCCCGCCCAAAAATTCTTTTAAAAGAACAATTTGTTCTTTAAAGACTGCCAGGTTGGGAAGATCGTAGATATTGTAAGCTGAGGTATAATCGTGAAAGCGAATCTTACCCAGCCCCCGCGCAGATCCCTGGTTAAACAGGAAATCATCGTTTTCAGGCTCGTTTCGGGTTCCGACCGGTTCATATTCCTGCGGGTTAAAGAAATAGTTAGCCATGAACTTTACGATCAGGGCAATATTGACGTGAACTGTCCCTTCAAGCTTCGGCAGGGCACGGATATCGCGGGCTGCCATTTCGAAATAGGTATCCCCTTCAAAACCCTTGGCCGCGATAACGTCCCAGAGCAGGTTAATAACCTCTTCTCCCTGGGTAGTTACTTTCATCTTAACGGTTGGATTGTATAGCAGGTAGCGCCTGTCATCAGGAGATGCCGCACGCAGGTAATCGGCGCTGCGCAGGGCAAAAAGCTTCATCGCCGTCAGGCGGGCATAGGCATCGACAAACATCTGCTTGACATGTGGAAAATCGGTCACTTTCATACCGTAGAGGGTACGGTTGGCAGCATGGTTAAGCGCTTCATAAAATGCATGGGTACAGATACCAATTGAAGCCCAACCGAGGTTGTATTTACCGACGTTAACCGTGTTCAAGGCCGAATCCCAGGCATCCTGACCGCGGGAAAGAATCTCTTTTTCTTCTACCGGGTAATCTTTAAGAATGAAATCAGCCACGTAGGACTGAGAGTTTACAATATTTTTAACCAGCTCGTAGTTTTGATGGCTGTAGTCAGCTGTAAAGAAAACATAATCACCGCTGTCGGCCATTTTCCCGAAAGTAGAGACCATCTCGGCAATATTTCCGTTACCGATATAGTACTTTTCCCCGTTAGCCCGGCAAGTCCCGTCAGACTGGGGGGTCAGGTTCATCTCGGTCGAGTAAACATCGGCGCCGTGGTCGCGCTCGGAAAGTCCAAATGCGAAAACGTTACCTTCCTTTAATAGCCGGGCGGCGCGGTTTTTTTGCTCCTCGTTATCGCTCATCCAGATCGGTCCCAGGCCGAGTATGGATACCTGCCAGGTATACCAGTAATGCAGCCCGTAAAAGGCCAGGATTTCATTAAATTCACAATTACGCCAGGTATCCCAGCGGCAATCCTCTCCCCCGTATTTTTCGGGGGTCAGAAGATTATAAAACAACTCATTGTCTTTGACAAACGCGAGAAAATCCTCATACCACACCCTGTTACGATCATCTTCTTTCAACTTCTGTTTGCCCTTTTTTTCAAAAAAATCAATTGTCTTAAGCATTATTTCCTGTGATCGCTTATCTTTGTAGGGCCTGTTGTGCTGCTTTGGATTAAGTAAGATCATTTACCTGCCTCCATTTTCTCTCTTTGAAATAGCTTTCTGCTGCAATAAATTAATAGTCAGCAATATATTTTATTCGACACAAATAATCAGAAACCCTTTGCTGTTGCAGCAATTAAACACAGCCGTCAATTTTCAAAGCAGTGAGGGCAGGTAAGTGGCCAGCTGGGGAAAGGCAATTAACAGGGCCAGGGCAGCGATAATCGCAATCAAAAAAGGCCAAATCCCCCGAAAGATAACTTCAAGAGGCACATTGCCAGCCACACCCTTTACAATGTAAACGTTCATGCCCACCGGCGGGGTAATAACTCCCATGGCCACAACCATAACAATAATAACTCCAAACCATATAGGATCATATTCGAGAACATTAACTACAACGGGCAAAAATATAGGGATAGTCAAAAGAATTAGGGCCAGGGCATCGATGAAACAACCCAGGATTAGATAGATCAATAAAATCAAGGCAATCACAGCAAACGAAGGCAGGTCAAGAGCAGCTGCCCAGTCAGCCAGGGCAAAAGGTATCCGACTGATAGCAATAAAGCGGCCGAAAATAACGGCTGAAGCGACCAGGAGCATAATCATTGCCGTGGTCCGGGTAGTGTCTGCCAGCGACCTTTTTATTACATAAATATTCATCCTGCCCTTAACAGCCGTAACCAGGAACACCCCGGCCACACCAACCGCGCCTGCTTCCGTAGGCATAAACCAGCCCGCAAAAAGCCCACCCAGGGAAAGGGCAAAGATGATCATAACTTCTAAGAGACCGCCGCCTAAAGCCTGAAAGCGACTGGGCCAGCCGGCCTTCGGACCGGCAGGGCCGAGGGTAGGATCACGGCGGGCAATAATGTAAATGGTCAGCATGTAAAAAAACATCAGCATTAAGCCGGGTATAATACCGGCCAGGAAAAGGCGTCCGACCGATTCTTCTGCCGATATGGCATAAACTATAAAAATAACACTCGGCGGAATAAGCACTCCTAAAGCCCCACCCGCAGCAACACTGGATGTAGAAAGAGAAGGGTTATAATCATACTTGTCCATTTCAGGCAGGGCAATAGCCCCGATTGTAGCAGCTGTAGCGGTATTTGACCCGCATACGGCACCAAAAAGAGCACATGTGGCCTGGGTAGCAATGGCCAGCCCTCCCGGTAGATGTCCAACCAGTTTATAAGCGAGATCGTAAAGCCTGGCTCCAATCCCGGCATGGAAGGCCAGAAAACCCATCCAGATAAACATTGGAATAACACTGAGCGAGTATCTTGAAAATGTTGAGAATAGGTCGGTCGATACCAGGGAAAGCGCAGCAGATACAGAAGTGAGATAGGCAAATCCGGCAAATCCAACCAGGGCCATAGCATAAGCTATCGGCACCTTAATGCCAATCATAAAGAAAAAAATCAGGATCCCAATTAACCCTACCGTGGTCGGGCTCATTTCTGTTCACCTCCAAAAAACAGGTGGAGCAGCCTCAAGAGCACTGTCAGGGCCAGAACAAAAAACCCGAGGGCAACAAGGTAAATAATCGGATAATATATAAGCTTAGTCGTCGGCGATACTTCTCCACTGAGCGCAATACTTCTACCGTATGTAAAAAGATTATAACTGACAAAACAAATAAAAATAAAAACCGGGAAGCCCCAGGCCAGTTCAATAAACCGTTGCAGACGCATGGGCAATCGTTCTACTACCAAACCGACCGCAATATGACCACTCTCAAGAGCACAGCGAGCAAGGGCCAGACCAACAACGGCCGCGGTAAGATAGCCCACCATTTCATAAGTACCCAGAATAGAACTTTGCAGCAAAACTCTACCCACAATATTGGCCACGATCAGCAAAGCTGTCGCGGCCAAGATTACGCCTGAAAAAGAATCAAGAACGCGGCTGATTTTTGTCACCAATGCTTCAAGTAATTGCATGTATTAATCTTCCTATCTTATAGCGTATTCCGAATTTCGATTGATCAGCATTTACACTTTAGCGATACTGTTCTGCCATTTGCGTAACGGTTTCAACAATATCTTCCCCGGGCAGTCCGAGATTGTTCATCCTGTCGATAAAATCTTCCTGAAGCGGAATAACCCTTTCGATCCATAATTCAGCCTCTTCCTCGCTTAGAGTAAACACTTCCTGACCTGTCTCTTCTACAGCCCACTTTAGAGCCCGCTCATTCTGTTCATCCCAAAGACCGGCGGCAACTTCCTCATGAAACTGCTCGTTTACTTCCAGAAACACCTGCTGCAGGTCTTCAGGCAAAGCATCCCATTTATCCCTATTCATAGTCACAAAGAAAAGAGCATTATAGAGAAACGGCGTCCTTGTCAGGTAATCGGTAACCTCTGCATGTCCCCAGCCCTGCAGAACCTCTACGGGAGCAAGGTTTCCGTCAACCAATCCCCTCTGCAGGGCTTCATATGCTTCATCCTGCGGCATTGCTTCAGGAGTAGCGCCCAGCAGAGGAAGGGTCTCGGCGCTCAAACCAGCCGCCCTGATTTTCATCCCCTGTAAATCAGCAAGATTCCGAACCGGTTTAGTAGTAAAAAGATCACCCGGCCCTGTGGCCAGAACAAACATCAGCTCAGTGTCCTGAACTTCTTCCGGGTTAAGCTCCTTGATCCCTTCCCAGGCCACCTTACTGGCTGCATAAGAACTTTCATAAACAATCCCCGGAAGCTCAAAAACTTCCAGAACCGGAAAACGGCCGCGGTTGTAAAAGAAGGCGGAAAATCCCAGGTCAGCAGTTCCGGCAACAACCCCGCTGTAAATATCATCGGCGGCAATCAGGGTACCGCTATGATAACTGGTTATCTCAATTTGACCACCACTGGCTTCGTTAAGGGCATCAGCCCAGCCCTGGACCAGATCTGTTTCCGCAGGGTGCCCGGCCGGGAAAAAATGGGCCAGGTTAAATTCAAAAACTTCGCCATTTTCTTCTTCAACATCATCAACAGGCTCTTCAGGATCGGCAACTTCTTCGACCGGCTCTTCACCACAACCAGCAGTCATGACTAAGAGAACAACCAGCATAATAATAAATAGGTTCTTCTTCATTGCAATTTCCTCCTTATTAAAAACTTGTATTTACGGTCAGGGTAAAAAGAAATACTCCAGGTTAGGAGTATTGACAGGCAAAAAAGTACCGGTCAAATGACCGGCAGATATACTTCATTTACCCTGCCGTCCTACCATGCTACGCCGAATTAACTTCGTCATGGTTTTTATAAATCCTTCCGGACGGCAATATTTTTTTAAAACGTCAGGATCGCGTCAGCATCTAAGGCCAGGTCATTCAAAGTAGCAGCCCCGGCGATAGTAGCTTCTTCAATTAACTCTTCAGCTTTAATCTCGCCCCCGAAGAGCTGCAGGCTCTGCTGGCAGGCCATAAGCTGAATTCCCTGGGAAGCGGTCTGCTGAAGGACTTCCTTCAGAGTGGGAAATTCACCGATTTTTACTTTCTCCGCTTCCCCTTTGACCAGGTTCTTAATACCGAGCCCCAGGAAATATACCGTTGCTTCCTGTCCCATCGCTTTTGCTGTTTGGGCCAGGATTAATGGGGAATAAAGCCTTTCCGGGGTATCGGTTCCACTGGTTTGAACGTATAATATTTTCTTTGCTTCTGCCATCATAATTACCTCCTAATTTCCTTTTTGAATCAAGTAGTGAAACTCTTCACCGTCCTGCCGCATTGTTACCAGCAGGTGCCCCGCTCTTTTAGCCCAGCGGGGAATATCTTCTTTTGAGGCCGGGTCGTCGGCAACCAGTTCCATCAGGTTACCAACTTCAAGCTGATCAATTTCTTCCTTGGCCCGCATTACCGGCACGGGGCAGTAGAGACCTACACAGTCTACCTGGTGAATCTGCATTTTTCCGTCATTATCACAAACATACTTCCCCTCCCCCGGATCAGGACAAATCGTCCCGTCACAGAGAGGACATTTGCATGACTCAGCCTTTTTCCTATCTAAATTATCCTTACTCATTTTTTAACCTTCCTTTCAGCGGCTTTACCGGCCGCGGCATATCTTCTGACCGCTCCTTCAGAGGGTTTAATCTGTCGAAACCTGCACCTTTATCTGGTAATCTTCAATTGCCTTGTGCAGAGCATCAGCCCCGAGATTCGAACAATGCATCTTGTTGCCCGGCAGACCGCCAAGTTCTTCTGCTACCTGTTTGTTGGTAATTTTTTTAGCTTCTTCCAGGGTTTTTCCTTTCGCCATTTCAGAAACCATGCTCGATACGGCAATAGCTGCTCCACAACCAAAAGTCAGGTATTTGACATCCTCAATTCGGTTATCTTTAACCTTGATTGTAAATTTCATCATATCACCACAAACCGGGTTTCCAACTTCGCCAACACCGTCGGCTTCTTCAACTTCACCGATATTACGCGGTTTTGTAAAATGGTCCATTACTTTATCACTGTAATCAGGCATTGATCTTACCCTCCTTTAAGTATTGATGGTAAAGCGGAGACATATTTCTCAGCAGGGCAGCAATCTCGCCCAACTGTTCAGTGATATAAGGGATATCCTCTAACTTGCTGTCCGGTCCCACGGTAAGCTGCAAGGAACCCTGGGCCAACTCGGGGGTTACACCCATCGCTGTCAGAACATGTGATGATTTTAAGGCCTGTGAAGTACAGGATGACCCGCTCGAAACATATATTCCGGCCATTTGCAGCCGCATCAAAAGTGCTTCACCCTCAACAAAGGAAACTGAAATATTTAAGTTGCGGGGCAGGCGGTTTTCGGAATGGCCGTTTAAGTGCAGGTTTGGAATGGAGTCAAAAAGACTTTCTTTAAGCTGATCCCTGATGGCAACAGCATTTTTAGCGCGCTCCTGCCTGGTTTTTAAAGCTACTTTTGCCGCTTCACCCATCCCGACAATCGCCGGGACGTTTTCGGTTCCTGCCCGCAGGCCCTTTTCCTGTATTCCTCCCTCAATTAAGGGCAGCAGCCTTGTCCCCCGGCGCACATAGATAGCCCCTGAACCCTTGGGCCCGTAAAACTGATCCCCGGCCAGGGTTAGGAGATCAACGTTCATTTTTTCGACATCAAGCTCAATCCACCCGGCTGCAGCCGTCGCATCGGTATGGAAAGGCACCTCTTTCTCACGAGCCAAAGCTGCCAGTTTCTCAACAGGCTGAATGGTCCCGACTTCCGGATTGGCAGTCTGAATAGAAATTAGAATAGTCTGATCTGTAATCGCCATCTCCATTTGAGCGGGATCAACTGCACCGTACCTGTCTACAGGTAGCCTGGTCACCTTGTAACCTTCCTTTTCCATGCTTTTCAACTGGTTCAACACTGAAAAATGTTCTACTGAAGTTGTGATAATATGATTGCCTTTCTTTTTGCCTGCCCTGACCAATCCCTTTATGGCCAGGTTATTTGCCTCTGAAGCCGAGGCAGTAAAGACGATATTTTTTGCCTCCGAGCCAATTAATTGGCCTACATATTCCCTTGCTTCTTCGATCGCTTTCCTCGGTTTTTCCCCCAGGCTATGACCACTTGAAGGGTTTCCATAATGCTCCGTAAAAAAGGGAAGCATTGCATCCAGAACCGACCGTTCGAGCGGTGTAGCTGCGGTATAATCTAAGTTAATGGTTTTCATTAGAACAACCCTTTCTTAACTCTTGACAAATCAAAAGAGGTTTTATATAATT
>SLHT01000131.1 GCA_007136055.1 Syntrophomonadaceae bacterium | reverse complement strand
GCTTGATCAAAATTTATTTGATAATATGGAAAGTCACTATTCCAGCCTGGTTGACAGTAACTGTAGATTATTGCTGGGCCCCTCTTATGCACTGCTGAGACCAGAGTTCAGGCAGGCCAGGAAGAGTTTAAGAAAGCGCAATGGTAAAGTAAAACGAATTTTGGTTTTTATGGGCGGTTCAGATCCAGCAAACTTAACACGAGTGGCAATTGAAGCTTTTAATATGGTAGGTAGAAAAGATATAATATTGGATGTGGTAGTAGGAATTAATAATCCCTATAAAGAAAAGATAAAAGAAATATGCGCTTCTGGGAAGAACTTTTTTTATCATTGCCAGGTTAATAATATGGCCGAATTAATGGCAGAGGCAGATTTGGCGATCGGGGCCAGGGGAAGCGCAACCTGGGAAAGATGCGCACTGGCCTTGCCTGCTATAACGGTTGCTACTTCCATTAACCAGAAATATGGTGGTAAATCTTCGCGTTTGAAAAAGGCAGAGCATTACCTGGGTGATAGTAAAGAAGTTAGCAGCATAATGATTGCCGAAGCAGTTAAAAAGTTCATTGACGACAGGGAAGCTTTGTTGGAAATGGGACAAGAGGCTTACCGTATCATGGAAGGGTCCGAGTATGGACCAGAACGTGTGGTAGACGAGATGTTTAAATTATCAGTTGGATAGAGGTTGATAGCAATGCTGAAATTCAGAAGAATAATTGAAGATGATTTGGAAAAGTTGATGAAATGGAGGGCTGATGATTTTATTACCAGGCACATGCATACCGACCCAGTATTAGATATGGAAAAGCAGCGAGAATGGTATAAAAAGATTAGCAATGATTCTACCTGTCAACACTGGATTGCTGTTTTGAATGGCGTTGATATAGGGACGGTAAATATGTACGATATAAACGAAAGCCACAAGCGCTGTTTCTGGGGTTTATACATTGCCGACCCGGATGCAAGAGGGAAGCGAATTGCAAGGCAAATGGAAAGCAACATCTTTGACTACGGTTTTTTTGTTATGGGACTGAATAAAATCAGTGCCGAAATGATAGAGTTTAATAAGCTTATTGTCTTCGCTTCAGCAGCAGATATTGAAGGCGTATTTAAGGGTTACAATTATAAAGAGGGTAACTTTTATGACGTGTATCGGATTGCCATCCTTAAAGATAAATGGGCAGCTACCCGCCACCTTTATGAGTACGAAAGTGTCTATATCGAAGCACCAGGAACTTAAGGAGTGAATTACAGATGAATTTAAAGGCAATAAAAATCAGTAATAGGATGCTGGGAGAAGGGCACCCCCCATTAGTTGTTGCCGAGTTATCCGGAAACCATAACCAGTCCCTGGAAAACGCTTTTAAACTGCTGGATGCTGCGGCAAAAGCTGGTGTTGAAGCGGTTAAGATTCAGACTTATACAGCAGATACTCTAACTATTGATGCCGATACGGAAGATTTTATGATTAAAGGAGAGGGAAGCATTTTTAATGGCTACAGATTGTACGATCTTTATGAGAAAGCACATACGCCTTGGGAATGGCATCAACCCCTTTTCGAACGAAGTCGCGAACTGGGTTTAATCTGTTTTAGCACTCCCTTTGATGATACAGCCGTGGATTATCTTGAAAATTTAGGTGCGCCCTGCTATAAGATTGCTTCTTTTGAAAATAATTATCTGCCCCTATTGCGAAAGGTGGCTCAAACGGGAAAGCCGATTATTATGTCAACTGGAATGGCAACCTTGGAGACCCTCGAGATAGCGGTTAAGACACTGCGTGAAAATGGCTGCAAAGATCTAATTTTACTTAAGTGCGCCAGTGCTTACCCTGCGGAACCGACAGATTCGAACCTTACAACCTTGCCTCACATGAGGGATTTATTCCAGTGTCAAGTCGGGTTGTCCGATCATACCATGGGCCTCGGTGTAGCCTTGGCTGCAGTGCCTCTGGGAGCGGTGCTTATTGAAAAGCACTTTACATTATCCCGCAGTGATGGAGGCGTGGATGCCGCTTTTTCCATGGAGCCTGAAGAGATTGCCGACCTGGTAAAAGAAAGCAAGCGCGCCTGGCAGGCCTTGGGCAAGGTTAGCTACGGCCCGACGGATAATGAAAAACCTTCACTTGTAGGACGCCGTTCAATCTATATCGCCCGAGATGTTGAAGCCGGTGAGGTTCTGACACCCGATAACCTAAAGATTATCCGTCCCGGTTACGGCCTTGACCCGAAGTATTACGACCTGTTGCTTGGTAAGAAAATGCAAGTTGCGGCAAAAAAAGGAACTGCAATGCAATGGAATTTAGTTATTGATTCTGCTTAGAAGGTTAAGTGTAATTGAAGCCTGTTATTTATATCTTTCAACTATATATGTAATTCCGATGCCGTGGCTGTGAATACCTGTTAAGTTATAATCTATGAGGTAGGTTTGATATGAACGAAAAAGAATTTATTCCTTATGGCCGCCAATATATCGATGAAACAGATATTGAGGCTGTAACAAGGGCTCTTCGCTCCAGTTGGTTAACAACGGGTCCTCTGGTGGACAGCTTTGAGGAAGTTATAGCTAAGAAGACAGGGTCAAAATATTGCGTTGTTTTTAATAGCGGGACAGCCGCTTTGCATGCCGCCTATCATGCTGCAGGGATCGGGACGGGGGATGAAGTAATTACATCACCAATTACTTTTGCTGCCACTGCCAATGCTGCTCTTTATTTAGGTGCTAAACCTGTGTTCGTTGATATTGCGCCTAACTCGTTTCACCTAGATCCTGCAGGTCTTGAAGCAGCGATTACCTCTAAAACCAGGGCTATCGTTCCAGTTGATATGGCCGGCATTCCTGCAGACTTAGATCCAATTACTAGAGTGGCTGCGATACATAATTTAACGGTTATAGAAGATGGTTGTCACGCTATCGGGGCAAATTATAAAGGGCGTAAAATTGGCTCTATAGCTGAAATGACTGCGTTTAGTTTTCATCCAGTTAAGCATATTACAACGGGAGAAGGTGGAGCAGTAACAACCGATAATGAAAATATGTTAACTAGCCTGCGTTCTTTTCGCAGCCATGGTATTGTCCGTGATAAAGAGCTTTTATCAAGTGCTTCCGCTGATGAGGTAAACGATGGACCCTGGTATTGTGAACAGCAGGTTTTAGGGTATAATTACCGATTGCCGGATATAAATTGTGCCTTAGGCCTAAGCCAGCTTGAAAAGCTTGATTACTTTTTAGAGCGCAGAAAGACTATAGCAGCCCGCTACAACGAAGCTTTTGGTGATAACCCCCGCCTGATTATTCCTCCCAAACCTTTTGGTGAGACAGGTGCTCAAGAATCGGCCTGGCACATTTATATACTGCGCCTTAAGGGCGAAAAACTGCATCGGCAACATCTTTTAGAAAGGCTTTACAACAGGGGCATCGGGACACAGGTGCACTATATGCCGGTTTACCAGCACCCTTATTACCGCAAGTTAGGTTACCTGTCGGGCTTATGTCCGAATGCTGAAGAT
>SLHT01000012.1 GCA_007136055.1 Syntrophomonadaceae bacterium | reverse complement strand
TAGTGGCGAATTCGTTGATAAAAGATATTTTTGTGGCCAGGAAAGCGTTGGCCGTGTATTTGATTAACTCGGCGCTTGTCGGGCTGGTCGTCACCAGGGCCGGCAAACTTAACCCTTCGGGACGCGGAACTGCCTGCGGCGGGGTAAAGGTTTGCTCTAAAATGGGGGCATACATCTGGCGGATCATATTCAGGGCGCTTACATCTTCGGTCCCGACCACAATCCGGTCGGGGTAGAAGGTATCATGCAGGGCGGCCCCTTCCCGCAGGAATTCGGGGTTGGATGCCACACTAAAGCTGCAAGAAACGCCCCTCTTCTCCAGCTCTTCCTTGATCACCGTCTCAACCCTCCTGGCCGTGCCGATCGGCACCGTCGATTTATTTATGATTACAGGAGGGCTTTCAGGATCCATCGCCGCACCGATCTCGCGGGCCACACCTTCGACAAAGCTTAAATCAGTATCGCCGTTACTCTTCGACGGGGTCCCGACCGCAATTATAACGATATCGGCTGCAGGCAGCTTTTCCAGCATCTTGCCTGTAAAACAGACCACATCACCGGCATCCTTTAACAGCTCTTCAAGGCCGGGCTCAAAAATTGTCGATATACCCCGCTCCAGTTTATCAATAATTGCAGTATCGTTATCCACACAGGTCACATTGTGGCCCAGATAACCTAAGGCCATTCCCGTGGTCAGGCCGACATAACCTGTCCCGACGATAATAATGTTTAACTTTTCAGCTGCTTTCAAAAACAAACACACCCTTTCCGTGGCGAGGGTATTGTCATGGGGGACGGTTCTGCTGACACTTTATATTTTATATTATTTGTCAGAAGAACCGTTCCCTCGACATGCTGACACCCTCCCCCTGACACCCGTGTGGTGTGTCAGGGGAACCGTCCCCTCTAGATGTTTTCCAGTTTATGGCGCCACCATTCAACGGTTTCAGTTAACCCTTCCATTAGGGTATATTGCGACCGCCAGCCTAATTCTTCTTCCAGCCGCTTTGTGTTAGCCAGCAAAAGCGGCGGGTCATCTTTGGAAGCCGCCAGGGCACCGAGCCTGACCAACCTGGGCTGGCCTGCTATTCCGGCCGCAGCCCCTATTAAATCTTTCAAAACAACCGGCCGTCCCGAAGCGATATTGACCGGCCCTTCGACACCGCTATCTAGCAGCTTGGTCAGCGCTCCTGCTGCGTCTTTAACATAGATATAGTCACGGATCTGATCCCCGTGTGTACAGAGCACATCTTCACCGCGCAACAAAGAATTGACCACTGCGGGGACAAGCCTCTCGGGATGTTCGCCGGGGCCGTATAAAAAAAAGAGCCGCCCCCATGCGGTGCTGATCTTTGCTTCGCGTCCAGCTCCCTCGGACATAGAATTGAGGGCATTTTTACAAATCCCATACAGAGTTGCCGGGGTCAGGGGGGTCTGCCTCTCAGTGCAGTAGCCGTAACTCCAATCGTATTCGGCACAGCTGCCGGCCATTACCGCCCGCCTACCTCCACTCTCGATAAAAGCCTGCAGCAGGCTCAAGCTGGACTTAACCCAGCGCAGATTGTCCAGCGAACTCCAGTATTCTCCGTGAGTCACATCCCAGGCCAGGTGCAGCAGGTATCCCGGTTTAACCTCGGCCATCAACCTGAGCAGATGTTCGGCGTTGTGCAGGTCAGCATGGTGCCACTCCACTTGCTGGGAATAGTTATTAAAGCGTCCCCGCGAACTGACCGCATGAACCATAAAACCGCGCTCTAAAAGCGCCTCCAGGCAGTGAGCGCCGATAAAACCTCTCGCCCCGGTAAGCAAAACTGTTTTCATCGCTTATAATCCGGCAGCAGCCTGTCCTTCTCCGAAATAATCAGATCTGCAAGCGGCCATTCAATACCGAATGCCGGATCATTCCACCTCACTCCCCCGGCAGATTGTGGTGCATAGAACTCAGAAATCTGGTAATAAACAACTGTGTGATCTTCTAAAGTCTGGAACCCGTGGGCGAAGCCTTCGGGTACGTAAAGCAACCAGTTGTTTTTTTCACTTAGCTCAAATCCTGCCCAGCTGCAGTATGTCCCCGATGAGGGCCGTAAGTCAATAATAACATCAAAGATGGCACCGCGCACGCACATTACCAGCTTAGCTTCAGCATGCGGATTGGCCTGGTAATGCATCCCGCGCAGTGTGCCCCGCCGGGCATTGGAAGAAATACTGCACTGGGCTACCTTAATGTTTAGACCGTGCTGCGCAAATTCATCGCTGCAGAAGGTGCGGGCAAAAAAGCCCCTTTCATCTTCTGCCGCTTCTGGTTCGATAATATAGGCGCCTTTCAGAATCGTTTCTTTAAAAATCAACTTAAAAAACTCCCAAACTATGAAATGTCCGGCAATACCTGGGTTACAATTCGGTCCGTAAACAATTTTCGCATGGTCATTTTCACCGTCTATCAGAATAACAGGGCAGCTTAACGTTAAAGCGAAAAACAATTTACTCAAGTGCCAGGGAGACGCGGTGACAATCGAATTGTCCTCGCAAACACAGCTTAAGCGTATCTTTCACTATAACCTTAAACAGCCCTGAACAGCTGTGAATCATTAAGGGAAGAAAATGCTGCGCACTTCTTCCACCGCCGGTTCAATCTCATCGAGCAGATCGAGGACACGTTCCGACTTCGGCTCGTCAAGTTCGCCTTCATTAGCGATGATTAAATCAATACCTGCTATTACTTCAGCGAAAAGAGCCTCTAAAAGATCGAGCGCTTCGATCACTTCTTCACCGTAAAGCATCCATTCCTGTTCACCGCGCACAATTATAACTTCCCATCCGGCCACTTCTTCGCTGGAAGGAAAATCACTTCCTTTCCTGTGCTTCTGCCTTAAGGCTGTCAATTCCTCCTTGTGCTCAGCTAACCATTCCCGCCTCTCTTCATCGTAATAGAAAGGGGGCTCATCATCTTCGTAATAATCCCTCGACCAGCCCTGCAGGTCAGCCCGCAGGGTACTATCACTTAGGGCAGCGGCCATATCTTTAATATAGTTGTCTACTGCTACCAGGGCTGCCTCATCGAAAACTTCTTCCTCTTCCTCAGGGAGGCACCCTGCCAAAAATACAGCCGGGCTTAAAATAATGAGCAGCAGCAATATACTTACCAATAATCTATTCAAGTTAGTTCCTCCTTGCATGAAACCCTTGTAAAGGCATCGCCGAAGCTTTAAGCTCGAAAACTCCTCAAACTTTAAGTGCCCCACCTTCTCTCCTCCCTCATCCCGAGCTTCTTACTCAACGAGGCCCTCTTCCTGGAACAAGGCCCTATTCTTGGAACGAGACCTTCTTTACCGCAGGAGAGTAGATAGAAGGCGGGCAACCTGCTTTCATCTAATAATCGTCTTATCAGTAAGCAGGGTCTGCCGATGCATATTCCGGTGCAGTCTATTTAACCCGTAAATTAAGAGCTACTTTTTAGGCCACCTGTTGTTCGTTTGCCGCCGGGCAATCCGTTTATTCTTTCACCAGACC
>SLHT01000209.1 GCA_007136055.1 Syntrophomonadaceae bacterium | reverse complement strand
CAGAAGAAACTATAAACGAGCTGGTGTTGTTGCTGCAGGGCTGGAGCAACTACTATGGAGATTTGAAATGGTTGCTACCACAAGAACATATCACCTTGCTGGCCTTAACAAAGCTGGCGATTGCAGCAGATGATATAGAGTGGGCTGAAAAGCTCTACAGCTACAGGTCAAAAACCGAAGCGACTAATGCAGATTTATGCTACTTGCTTGCCAAAGAATGGATCAAGCTGAATTGGTTCGAAGATGCTCTGCTTGAATTAGGAAGGGCACTAATCATTGATAGCAGCCATAAGCCAACCAGGGCTTTGCTGGTCAAAACAGTACCTGTTGATGAAGAAAAGCAGGAAGTTATCATCAAGCAGTTAATAAATATTGCTGCAGAGCCGGCTTATACGGCAGGTTACCATGCCCTATCGGAAACATTTATGCAGTATAAACAATACAAATTGGCCCAGTCTATGTATGCCAGGGCTGCAGCCCTGGAAAACGCTCTTAGCGAAAATACTGCCGTTGGTGAAACCCTTGAAAGTGATAATGAACAACTGGAAAAAATAAAGCTGAGTGCAGATGAATTAAATCTTTTTTTAGATCTCTTTACCGGTCGCGAAGATATATATGCTTTTGAAGCACCTTGCGATAACAAGCAAAGAAATTTTACTACGGTCAAAGGAACACTTTCTGCAGATGAAGTAAAGCGCCACCTCGCAGGTGAGATTACTTTGGCTACATACTTGATCCGTGAAAATCACACCGTTAGGCTGATGGTTATTGATGTTGATGTGAGCAAAAAGCTTCTTATCGAAAACGAGGGAAATCCCAGGGAAATAAATGAATTAATTGAGTTGACGCAGACCGATGTCAACCGGTTGAAGAGTAACTGCAATGCTATGGGTATTAATGTTTATCTTGAAGATAGCGGATACAGGGGAAGACATTGCTGGTTCTTTTTCAAGGAACCAGTTTCGGCAAAAAAAGCGAGAGGCTTAGGAGCATTAATAATGCGCAAAACCGGAGCACCTTCCGGAGGCGTTACCTGGGAACTATTTCCAGGTTCGGATCGGCTTAAAAATACACAAAGTTTGCATCGCATTAAGCTGCCCCTTGGCATTCATCCTGTAAGCGGCAAAAGAGCTATGTTTGTAGATGAAGCGGGTTTAACCTTTCCTGATCAGGGGTCATATTTAAGACAAATACAACGCGTTCCCTGTGATGTTATAGAAACCATACTCGAAAAGGATGAAAAAAGAAAAGAATCTTACATGTTTCCGGTAGCCAAGGCGGATCAAATAATTGAAAAAGAAACCGCATTAACAAAAGATTTGCAAAGCCGCCTTGTTCGGGCAGTTGTGGAAAGGTGTGCTTTAATCAGGTATTTGATACAAAAGGCAGAAACCACAAACTATCTGCCACATGGTGATCGCCAGGTTCTGCTTTATGTTTTGGCCCACCTGGGAGATGAGGGTAAAAAATACTTACATCAGGTTATGGCATGCTGTTTAAATTACAAACAAAATATTACTCAAAAACATATAGATCGTTTGCCGGACAAACCGATCAGCTGCAGCCGGCTAAGAGAAAGATATCCGCAGCTTAGTGCTGAATTAAAATGCAGCTGTCGTTTTAATCGCATGCCGAATACCTATCCATCGCCTGTGCTTCATGCAGTTAAAAAAAGCGGGCCTAAACCCAAGGAAATCAAGATGCCCCTGGTAGAAAATGCAATACCGGAAGAGATTACAGGCAGCAGTGATGCTGAAGTGGAAAATGTTCTAAAAAAAATGCGTAATCTTCGTCGCCAGCAAGAGAATATCGATAAAAGCTTGAAAAAATGTGAGCAAGTGCTTGCAAGGTTTTTTGATGATAATCAAATTGAAAGTTTGCCTGTTGAGGCAGGAACTTTGGTAAGAGTGCGCAGTGAAAACGGCGCGGCAAAGTGGGTTATTGAACTATAAACCAAAGGCGGCAGATATGTCTACTATTTACATCTGTGAACAGGGAGCATTAATTCGAAAAGTAAGTCGTAGGATTATTGCCGAAAAAGATAAGCAGGTCCTTCTTGATATTCCGATCATTAAGATTGACCGCTTGTTTGTTTTCGGCAACGTCCAGGTTACAACGCAGGCCATGGCTCTTTTACTTGATCATGGCATTGACGTGACTTACTTTACCTCGCGGGGCCGCCTGCGGGGCAAGCTAAATAGCAGTATTTCCAAAAACATCTTTTTGCGCCTGGCCCAATATGAGCGCTGGAGCGATGAAAAATATAAGCTTAAGCTCTGCCGCAATATTATTGAGGCGAAGTTAAAAAATATGAACTTTGTTATAAAGCGCTATTTGTCAAATCACCCGGAAGAAAACTTTGATCGTTCTCTGCAAACTATTGATCGCGGACTAAAAAGTTTAGACGAGAAAAACAATATAGCTGGGCTGCTTGGTATTGAGGGTTCATCTAGCGGGGCATATTTTGCCGCTTTCGGGCAGATGTTTAGAAAAGAGTTGCAGTTTAAAAAAAGGGTCAGGCATCCATCCACTGATCCGATAAATGCCTTACTTAGCCTCGGTTACGTAATGATTACAAATGAAATTGCATCACATTTAGAAGGTTTAGCCTTCGATCCATTTTTAGGTTTTCTCCATGGCATTAAATACGGGCGTAAATCACTTGCATTAGATATGGTAGAAGAATTCAGGCAGCCCTTAATTGATAATTTTACCTTAAAATTGGCCAACCTTGAAATATTTGTAGAAAAAGATTTTAAACAAATACCGGATGCAGGATTAAACTTAAATGATGAAAAATTTAAGGAATACTTAGCATTATATGAAAGCAAATTGAGTGAAAGCGTTTTTGCTAAAGATCTAACTGTTAAGAATTGGCGAGACCTTTTTCAGCAACAGGGTCGTCGGCTTGAAAAAGCTGTGCTTGAGGATAAAGATTATAAGCCTTTTACAATGGAAAAAGGAGGTTTGAAAGATGCCATTAGCGGTGATTAGTTATGATATTGTAGATGACACACGAAGAAGCAAAGTGGCTAAAGTTCTATTAGATTATGGAGAAAGAGTTCAATACAGTGTTTTTGAGATCACAATACTGGAGAAGATTCCAGAAATAAAAGAAAGGGTTTCACGTTTCATTGATCGAAAAGAAGATAACATCAGATATTATATGCTTTGTCGCGGATGTGAGAATAAAAAAACTGTGATTGGTCACGAAAAAGCAATGAGCAATGATTCTGACTATCTTGTGCTGTGATAAATAGTATCTGAAAATACATACGTATAGCTTAATATATTCAAAATCTCCGTAACCCCCAAAAGGGCTCAAAAAGGGGGTAGGT
Organism: Syntrophomonadaceae bacterium; assembly: GCA_007136055.1. Taxonomy (GTDB): domain Bacteria; phylum Bacillota; class Dethiobacteria; order DTU022; family DTU022; genus T3SED10-7. The sequence goes on along the minus strand of SLHT01000209.1, from coordinate 197 downwards.
TACGGAAAATGGAGTATAAAGCAGAATAATAAAGGATACTGGTGATAACATGAAAAAAACGGGGTTGCCAAAAAGGGTGTTTTTAGCTATAATTCACCTAAATTCAGCTCGCTCAAGGGAGGTTACGGAAAAAGGGTCCAAAAAGCCTTGTACCATAGGGCTTCCCGGAAGGTGCTGTGGAAATGACTGCCCCGACT
>SLHT01000103.1 GCA_007136055.1 Syntrophomonadaceae bacterium | reverse complement strand
CCTGCGGGCCATCATGGAAATCAATTGCCTTTCCGTCTACAAAGTTTGCAATGCCCTGGTCAAAGGCAATCTTTAAATCTCCAATATCTTCAACAACATCTTTTCCTTCCTGAATCGACTCATCCAGAGTCAGACCGTACCTGGGCCCTCCTCAGCCGACTCCACTAACATAGATGCGAATGTAAGCATCTTTGTTTTCTTCTTCAGCAAGAAATTCTTTAAATTTTTCTTTTGCGGCAGTTGTTACCGTTAACATGAAAAATCCTCCTTGTAATCCAGTTCATTTAGAAGAGAACCCTGACAATATCTGCTGCTTCTTTACTGTTAATGCTGTAATGAACCTCTGTTCCTCTGCGCTCACTAGCAATAATCCCTAAATCCCTTAAACGACCCAGGTGCTGAGAAACAGTAGATTGTGAAAGCTGCAGGCAATTCTGCATTGCAGTTACATTACAAGAACCACGTTGAAGCAACTCCTTAACTATGCAAAGCCGTACCGGGTTTGATAAAGCTTTTAACAAGGTTGCCTTTTCCCTGATTAATTGCAATTCACTTTGTACCGTCATTTAGGGCTCCCCTCCTTATTATTATTGTATCATAATATTAATATTATGCAACCACGTAATGCAATTTTGACTTATTCTATCTCACTCAGTTTAATTATGGCCCTTTCTTCAGTCTACAAGATCAGCTGAAATTCTTGCCGTCTCTGATACCGATCCGGATATATCGGTAAGTTCATACTGCTTAATTGATTTATGGCAAGCAAACGAACTGCCTGCTTACAAAAGTAAATTTTACGCGGACTAAATTTTTCCCGATCTTCTTCAACCGGAAAGCAAAAACAATCCGGGCGGATATCTCCAGAGATACTGGAATAACTGCCCTCAAGCAGGGCAATAATTTTCCGGAAGATTTCTCTTCTCCCTTAAATACAAAGCCTGAAGGTTACGGCTTTCTAGCCGACGTTTTCTGTAGTCGGCAAAACATCCAGATCATCCCATTTCTTCTTCTTGTAACGGACAAATAAAAGCAGAGCGCTTACAGCATATTGAAGGGCCATCACCCACCAAATGTAGTAAACTTCCAGCTGTAAAATAAAAACAAAAATATACATAAGGGGCAGACGCACGAACAGGTTGCTGTAAAGGCTGATTCTGAAAGGACCTTTTGTATCCCCCGTCCCTTTAAGCGCTCCGGAAAATATCATGGATAAGGCAATAAAAGGCTGCGTTATGCCTGCAATCTGCAGACAGAGCACACCTAAACGCACTACTTCCGGGTCAGGTGGATCAAACAGGCTCATTACCGCGTAAGGCAAGAATAAGAATATCATACCTACTGTACTCATCAACAACACACCAAGAAACACAGCCCAATACCCTGTTGACCTGGCCTGCTCGATAAAACCGGCACCCAGGCGTTGGGCTACAAGTGTAGTAGCCGCCAGGGCAAGCGCGTAACCGGGCATAAAAGAAAGCGCCTCGGCAGCAATAGCCGCTGCATTGGCGGCAAAAGCCACTGGGCCAAGCATTGTAATCCAACTGGCCGAAATCATCCTGCTGCCGCTTAGGGTAAGTTCTTCGGCTCCTGCCGGTATGCTGAAGTTAAAAATCTTTTTGATTACCACTCTGCGCAGCGGGTAGAGCGATTTAAACGAAAAAGGTAAAGATCCCCTGTGAATAAAAAGATACCCCAAAGACAAGGTCAGGGCAATCAACTGGGCTGAACCTGTCGCTAAGGCAGCCCCTCTCACCCCTAGTTCCGGAAACCCAAAGTGACCGAAAATAAGCAGGTAATCGCCGATTACATTATAGGTATTGGCTATTAAAGCTATAATCATCGGCACCCGGGTATTACCCGTCCCACGAATAACTCCTGAGCAAACCAGCAGGGGAAGCAGGGCGAAACCACCGCTAAACAGGGCATTTTTGAAATATTCCTGGGTAAGAGCAAGCGTAGTCGTATCCCTAATAATGGAAGCAAAAAAGATGTCGCCAAAAAGAGCTCCGACTGCTGCATAAACTGCAACAATCAGCAGACTTACAGCGATAGCCTGTCCCCCGGTCTGAGCTGCTTTTTCCATGTCTTGTGCCCCTGTATAACGGGCAACCAGGGCATTAGCCCCGATACCAAGCGCACCAAGGATCATCATGGAATTAAAGAGAACTAGCGCCCCGTATTCCACTGCCGAAGCTTCATGGGCGCCTAAGCGCATAACCATGGCCGTATCAAAAATCCAAACAAATGTGTGCAGGCTCATTTCAATTACTAACGGCCAGGCCAGGACCACAATGCTGTATACAGGCCTGAAATTACCATTTCCACCTGCAAGCACGGGTTTATGCAGTTGTTTACTTTTCGTTTTGAACATTATTTTCTTTCGACCAGAAAAATAAGGGTTTGTCTTCCATTACCTCACCGTCAGCAGTAAGCATTTTATTCGGCGGATCTGATTTCTGCGTTTTAATTGATACAACAATCAAGACAACGACACAAACTACAGCTGCAGGTATAGTGGCAAAGAATAGCGCATCCCAGATTGCTTCTTCCCACCATGTTTCACCTTCGACCAGCATACCCATATTCGCTTCAACTGTATGGGGCAGCGCCGACGCAAACCCGATAATCCAGGTAATAAACCCGGCAAAAAAAGAAGCAACAGCTCCCTTGGAATTTGCTTTCCTCCAGAAAAGACCGGCTACAAATGCAGGAACAATTGTCGGCAATCCGATACATCCTGCAAAAACGATTAACCGGTAAACAGTCTCAAAGTAAATGGCTATCAACATACAAACCAGGGCAGTAAGCGGTACTGCAATACGTACCATTTTTAGCCTTTCTACTGAAGTCGCACCAGGTTTTATATAACGGTAAATATTATGTCCGAGCATTGTTGCATTGATCAGCACACTGTCTCCGGCAGTAGATAGAATGGCCCCGGCAATAATCACAACAAAAAACACGGCAAACCAGTCAGGCATAAAATACTGAACCGCCCAGGTGAGTGCAAATTCGGCGTTATCCGGACTAAGTCTCAAACCATAGGTGTAGGCGGCAATACCGATCAAAACCGGTATTAATGCAATACCCAGGTAAAGCAAACCTCCCGTGATAAAACCGCCCGCTGCCGTTTTTGCTGTCCTGGCCCCCAGGGCCCGCTGCATCAGGATGGCACAGCTCAAATCTCCAAGACCCACTCCGAGCCAGGCTGCAATGTAAGAAACTATACCGAAAAATCCGACATACCAGAGGAAACCCTGTGGCCCGGCCACAGGAACCATGGCAAAGGGCGGATTCCAGTCATATGTTTCAGCATTGGCGACAAACTCGCTCCAGCCACCAAGAGCATTAATCACTACAGGAAATAAGATTAACAACCCGACAGCAATCAAAACAACATTTACAGTATCAACCCTGGCCAGCGCTTTTAACCCGCCGCTGTATGTAATAACAATAATTGCAGCGGTACCGATAAGAATCGAAATTGCAAAACCAAAGCCAGTTGTCAGATGAACGATAATTCCAAGGGCTACCATTTGTGCGGCTATCCAGGACATAGTTCCAATAACCTGGATTATTATGAACAATATACTCATCCTGCGATTGTAACGGATATCGTAAAAATCAACTATGGAAGTATAACCGGCCGTGCGCATGCGGTACGCAAAAAACAGACCGGTAAGGACCAATGTCAAGGCAGGAGCCCAGGGATCGTATATTGTCCCCTGCATACCATACAGATATGCGTAGCCGGCTGCCCCGAGTATGGCACCTGCGCAAAGCCAGGTTGCTGCAACCGAACCGACCATGTATACAAATGAAAGATTACGTCCGGCCACAACATGATCGTCACATTCACTGATATCACGTGAAAAATAAAGCCCGACAGCCATTATAGCTAACAAGTAAATAGCCAGGACTCCGAGAATCCAAGCAGATATATGACCAAATATTGCTTCTTCTGCCATCGAATTACACCTCATTACCGAACAAAATAGATTATATCTAGACAACAGGGTTTAGGCTGAATCAGAAAAGCCGTAGAACACATTTACTGCATGTCACGGCTTTTATTTGGATCTATACCTATACCAGGCAATCTAATAATATGTGGCGGGAGTAGATGGGAATCGAACCCACCGCAGGGGGCTGCCCTGCCACTGGATTTGAAGTCCAGGAACGCCACCAGGCCGCTAACTACTCCCGTATCTGGTTAAAATAATTGCCCTTCCTTCCCGTAGTTATTATATTGTTTTTCTGGTTGACGGGCAAGGGTTTTTGATTTGCATATAATGCTTTGGTAATAAAAGCTATCTCAACCTACCTTTCAAAATGGATAAGTCTTTTCCCCACAGTCAGCTCAGTAAAATCATATTCTTTTTTTATCCAACTCAAAGCCCGGGGAGCATAAAAGAATACATGAGTAGGATCATTCTTATAATACCATTGTTCAAAGTCAATATCACGGTTATATATTTCTGTCATACAAACCAGCGAACCGCGCGGTCGCAGTAAAGACCGCAGTAACCGGAATTCTTTTGCCGGCTTAGAAAAATGTTCGATTACTTCACAGCAAATAATAAAATCATACTTCTTGTCGAGTAATTCACGGTTGTCCCAGTAATAGGGGTCATAGAGATCAATCTTAAAACCTTTTTCTTTAAGGATGACTGCTGCAACCGGACCCGGTCCTGCCCCGTAGTCAAGACCTCTTGCTTCCGGGGTATATTTATTTAAGACTATTTCAACAAGGGGTTTAACAAAATTCCGATAGCCCGGATCGTCAACATCGTTATTGTGCTGATCATAACGGCTTTTTTCAACTTCCGACGATAGATGCCCGGCCGGATCCATCATTACTGAAAGGCAATTTGTACAACGGTAATATTTATTATCTCTAAAGCACGTCAAGTATTCTACGGCTGCGCCGCAGAGGGTACAATCTATTGCTTTTAGCATTTTATAAAACTGCTCCTTAATAAGAACTTGCGATTACAAGTAGGGGGTTAGAAAAAATTCAGTTTCTCACCCTTTTTTGATTATCCTCAACCCCGGTCCAGGCGAAAAATTGTTTTAAATAAAGCGGCCCCCAATAAATCGGCAAGCCGCTTTCAATGTTAACAGGTTATATTACCCAATGCTACTCTTTCCAGGCCACAAAACGACCCCAACAGGAAGCAAGTTCCATGCCCTTTTGCAGAAAACAGCCGATAAAGTAACGCCCACCTTCTAATTTTTCCAGTTCGTTACCGAGGTTTTCAGCATGAACAATACCGTGCGGGAAAAGATTAAGGTGCATATCCTGGTAGTATTTATCCAGCGGGTACATCTCATCCCAGTCCTTACCGTACTTATCGATCAGCTTTTGGTTTGCTTCTTCGAAAGTTTTAGGATGGAATATCCGCTGTATGGTGTTCATCGGGTGTTCCATGGCTACGCAATCAACACCGAGCCATTTAATATTTTTCTTCAGGCACCAATCGGAAAACTCAGGGGAGGGACCGGGATGGCGGATCATATACCTGAATTCGTCCGAATCAGGACTGTTCCAACCATACTTGGAGTACCCCGTCTTAATCAGTAAAATGTCACCTTCTTGAACATCGACAACCTCTTCGATCATCTCGGGGGTATAAACACTTGTGTCACTCACCATTTCCGAAATATCTGCAATTGCACCCGGGCCTACCCAGAAATCAAGCGGGGTTTGGCCGATCGTTTTTCCTGCTGCATGAAAGTGTGGTTCACCGTCCATATGTGTACTCAAATGGAAGCTGGCTTTACAATGAGCATTGTTGCGACCTAAGCCAAAGTACTGGCCACCGACCCGCTTGGTATACTGCAGGATCAAAGGTATATAATTTGCCCACTGCGGAGTTTGAACACTAAAAGGAATTGAAAGGTCATACAACCTGGCTTCTTTCATTTGAGCCAGAAATTCTTCTTCGCTCATCCCATCGGGAGTCTGAACCGCAGCTACCCTCGACCAGGCTGATTCGACTTCACAGAAGGGTATTGCGCCAACAATAATCCAGGCCCGCTGGTTATTAAGTTTATTAAGCTGACCGCCGAGGGATTCAGCCAGAAGCAGGCCTGCCTTCGGCATAGTGTCATGAGTTAATTTATAATATTCGTCCTGTGGGAACATTTCATCCCAAGTTTTTCCATGTGTTTTTTTCAGCTTTGCTTCAGCTTTCTGAAATTCGCGGTCGTGCATGTAACGAATATTGGTGTTCATTGGATGTTCAGCACAGGCGCAATCTACAGCAATCATCTTTAGCTTTTTATCCAGGGCCCACTCGAAGAAACCAGGTGCCGGTCCCGGATGGCGAACCAGGTACGAAAACTCCTTGTTCTCAATACCACCCTGACAGGCGGCATTTTCGCAATCAGGTTGATCATAGGTATACCTGTGATAACCCGTATTGATAATTAAGATATCCCCTTCTTTAACTTTGACCTTCTTTTCAATCATCTCAGGCGTATAAAGACTATAATCAGAAACTTGATCAGAGATATCTGCAACGACACCTTCTCCGGTTATATCATCTAATGGTATATCTGATATATTACGCATTCCAGAGTGAAAAGCGGTCGGACCAACCAGGTGAGTCCCTGTATTATTCGACCATTCTATTAACTGGCCATTAGCACCCTGGCCACCGTGAAACGAACCGGTTACACGCTTGAAAAAATGGACCTGCAGTGGCATTTCACCGGGCCACGGCGGTGTGAAGATACTGAGGGGCTGGTTTAAATCATACCACTTTGCTTTGCTAAGCAGCTCAATCATATTCCTACTCATGATAACCTCCTAGTTTTTTAAAATACCCTATAATCGTTGTGAAACATACCTTTTCTAAAAAAATTATAGCAACAATAGTCCAAAAATGTCAAACAGTAAAAAATCTATTTGCATCTATGTTATTAATTACACTTAATAAATTAATTTCCTTTAGATGTTCAATATAAATCAAAAGAGTATATTTATATATATATAACAAAATGGAATCGGGCAGGCTACGATGCCATGAAAATTAAAAACGGTTATCCTGTAATTGCAATAATTCCAGGACAACCGTTTTATATAAGTGGGACAAGGGGACAGGTTCCTTATCTCACCACTCATCAGGGTTTTACTAATTACTTAAAGTGCCTAACTGTAACGCTTAAGATATGCCTTCGATATATTTGTTCAATTCCGCCTCTATCTTTTCGTCGAGAGGCGGAGCCTGGTAATCCTGAAGCACTGACTTGCAGTATTCATGAGCACGCTGTGCCGTATCAGTAAGTTCCTTAACACCGGCATAGTTATCTCTCGCACTTATAAATGGAATGCGCATGTCTTTCATATGATTAAAGGTGTGCATATCAGCTATGTAGTTTCCACCACTGCCTACATCGATGATAGTATCGACAGCAAGCGTTTCTTCATTAATCGGAAAACCCTGGCTGAAGGATTTAACCATGCCGAGCATTTCATCATCGATAACAAATTTTTCATAAGACATGGTCATGTAGTTTTCAAGCAGGCCCACAGAATGGAGCATAAAGTTAATTCCACTTACCACGTTAACCAGGAGAACCATCATCGATTCATAACCACTTTGAGAATCGGGAATCAAAGCATCTGTCAGTGAGCCACCACCGCGTGAAGGCAAACCATAGTACCTGGCCAGCTGGGCAATTACAGAAAACATTTTTACAGACTCGGGGCTGCCAATAGCCAGGTTTCCTGTTCTCATATCGACAACACTGGAAGCTGAACCGAAAGCAACCGGCGTGCCGGGATTAATCAACTGGGCCAGAACAACACCTGAAAGTATTTCGGCACTCTGCTGAACCAGCGATCCGGCCAGGGTCACTGCCGAAGTAGTCCCGGTCATAGCAAGAGCGGCAATGATAACCGGTTGGTTGTTTCGGGCGTAAACCATCAGTGCTTCCAACATTCGCGGGTCAAATTCAAGGGGGCTGTTAGTATTAATCAGGGAGATGAGAGCAGGATTCTTCCTGACGTGATCAACTCCGCCGAAAATAATACCGGCCATCTCTAAGCTTTCCTGCGCTTTTTTACCGCCCATTGCACTGCCCATCAGGCATTTATCGGTATATTTTACAGCAGTATGAAACATTTTCGCGTGTCTGAGGTGATCTTCAATATCGTTAGGTTCAACCAGAACCCCGCCTACCACATCAAGACTTCCGCTGTTGCCGGCAAGTTTAGTAAAAGCCACGTAATCTTCGAAGGTGGCACTTCTTCTTTCGTTTTGCACGTAATCCATTACGTAGGGCGAACCGTAACCCGGAGCATGAACTGTACTATTACCGCCTACCACAACGCTATTTTCAGGATTCCTGGCATGCAGCGTAAATTCAGCAGGAGCATGGGCTACCTGTTCCATAACCATCTTTGGGGGGAAATACACTGTTTCACCTTCTACCTTTGCGCCACCTTTTTTCAATATTTCCCTTGCTTCTTCCGAGTGAAATGCAATACCGTTTTTTTCAAGTATAGTCAGGGTTGCCTGATGAATCTTTTCCAGCTCTTCTTCACTCAGATAGTTAAAAGCTTTTATTTCACGGCTAATCATTTTTACCACCCTTCCTTTGATACACCGCTTTAAGTCAACATTTCATGGTTTTTATTTCAAGGCAGCTGCAGACCCGGGACACCTTACTCCGGCAAACTTTCCCATGCCTTTTGAAACTGCAGGCCTGGTAACCCATAACTTTGCGAAGCTTTTTCGGCCTTTTTAATATAATCTTAAAACTTTCAAGCTGTTTTTATATCAATTTATCTGCTCGTGCTGCTTTCAGATAATTCATGGCATAGGGATCAAGGTTTAGAATAACTTCAGTGGCTTTGACCAGACTCATTTTTTTCTTATCAAGGGGGTCAACGATTGCTGAATCCATTCCTCTGCCCATGGCAAGAACAATAAAGGCTTGATTCAGTAAAGCACGGTGCGGCAAACCAAACGAAATATTGCTCAATCCACTGGTTATGTGAGCGCCTGACTGAAGAGCAGCAATTCTTTCAATTGCATCAAGAGCCTGGGGCCCATACTCGCCATCAACGCTGACTGGCTTAATCAGGGGGTCAAGAAATACTTTGGTTAAATCAATTCCGTCTTTATCGAGATCATTAAGAAGGACCTTGGCTACTTCAAGACGATCGTCAGCAGTTTCGGGCATACCTTCATCGCTCATGCAGAGAGCCACAACCTGAGATCCTGATTCCTTAACCAGGGGCACAACCTGCTCATAACGTTCCTTTTCAAGACTAATAGAATTAATCATCGGTACACCTTCATGCACCTTCAATGCAGCTTCCAGGGCCTTGGGATCAGGGCTGTCCAGCGCTAAGGGTTTGCTAACCACTTCCTGAACTTTTTCTACCAGCCAGACCAGGTGTTTTGCTTCATCATGCACATATGCTCCGGCATTGACATCAATATAGTCAGCACCTGCTTCTTCCTGCCTGACCGCGAGATCCTGGATGTATTTAACATCCCCTTCATCAATCGCTTTCTTAATTGCCTTGCGGGTTGAATTAATTAATTCTCCAATTATAATCATTTTCGCACTCACCGGATTTTATAATACCGGCACCAAACCTCCTCATGTAAATTATTTACTGCTGTTCAGCACTTTCTCTCTATTTTGTGACTCCATAAATTTTAATTTCCGGTTCCTGCCCTGCACTATTCACTCCACGGCTTCCCTATAGCCGAAACCTCTATGGTACTTTCAATAAACAATTTTTGGTCCATATTATCTTTGTCAGCAGTTGCTGACATCTTGCTGTATCTATCCTGCCGCTCGACCATTGTTTCGATGTCTACAGCACCCATTTCAAAAGCCTGCTCATAAACATACCTTTGGCCTTCTTTACAGGCATAATCGATCGCTTCGTCAAAGATCATAAAAAATTCTCTCTGGCGCGGGGTATGGACTAAAAAACCTCCACCTTCACCCGGCTTGATCAAGATAGTTACCCTTTCTACAGCCTGACCGCTCACTGTTCCCACAGCATTGGCAACATCAGCATAACTGGGAAGATGTAGTTCTGCCTGTAGCCTTTCAGCCAGGTTAGGGAAATATGCCTCGACAGGAGCACCAACAGCAATCATCGGGTATTTCAAGTCAGCTGTAAACCGAACCTGACAGTTAGGATTATTTTCATCTCTATTCAAGATACGTTTTAAGATATAAGTACCGCTTGCTTCATCTTTCAACGAGAAATCGGCACCTTCTTCTTCTAACAGGCGGTCTATGGTAAGTCCGGCCAACATAAACAGTATTTCTTCCATCACTGAGTTTGTAAATTCCTCTACAGAAACACGGTAACGGTCGGCCAGCATAGCAGTTCCAAGTTCAGCCGCCCGACTCTCCCAGAGGTCTAATTGACCATTTACGTGTAAAATATCTGTCGGAGTCAATGAAGCACGATGAACAGAAGCAACGTTGACCAGCCTTTGCCATGGCAAAAGATCAATTTCTTTGTTTAATGTCCTGCTGATATAATGTAGTGTATGCGGACCTTCTTTAATTAAATCGAGAATTTGCTGTTCGGTTTGGGTTAGCTTGATATTTAAAGGATCCCTGATATAGGTCAGAATGATGGTGGGCTGTGTATCCATAGAAGAATAATCAATTGGCTTAATTATTTCCAGTTCTTCAGTCAGGTAAGGATATTGTGAAGCAATCCAGCACAGCGGAAATACTCGCTGCGGACCAACTGACAGCTCTGCGTTTTTGGAAACCTGGACCAGGCTGTCACCCCCCAGTCCGATAGTAGTTATGTGCGCAGCTTTAACCCTGGTCATCCAGCCGCCGACCTCGGCCCCTTCTTTGTTTATAGACGGCCGCCCTTCATGAAGGACCGCAACATCGGTGGTTGTACCGCCCATATCGATAACAATTCCTTCTTGAATACCCGTCAAAGTAAGCGCGCCGATAATACTCGCTGCAGGCCCTGATAAAATTGTTTCAATCGGTTTTTCGCGGGCTGCGGTTTCACTAATCAGGCTGCCGTCTCCGCGAACAACCATCAGGGGAGCTTCAATTTTCAACCTCTCCATGCCATGTTTGACAGAGTCCATCAAATCTGTAATCAGCGGCATCAGGCGAGCGTTCAAAACAGCAGTAACAGTCCGCTCATGCATACCGAGATCTGTGCTTAGCTGGTGTGCGGCAACCACAGGGTAGCCCGTTAATTCATGGATCAAATCTGATACCTGCATCTCTTGAATCGGGTTACGGACACTCAGGTAACCAGAGATGGCAAAAGCATCAACCTGATCTTTCATTTCCAGAACTGCTTCCCTGGCAGCATCTAAATCTAATTCTTCCTTGATTCTTCCTTTAATGTTACAACCGCCAGGAACAGAAGCATAATAGGGAGTAGGCAGGCCCTGATGGGGCTCAAACCCAATCTGGATCAGGCCTACCTCTGCTCCCTGACCTTCTACTATCGCATTAGTGGCAAGTGTTGTCGATAACGATACCATCTTGATCTGTCCGATTTCCACCTGGTTACCGTTATTCTCTTTAAAAACACCGATAAGATTATCGAGACAGCTGTTTATGGCGAGCTTTAGATTGTGTCGTGTTGTTTCGACTTTTGTTTTAGCAGCTACTGTTTTTTTATCCAAGTCGAAGATGACTCCGTCGGTAAATGTGCCTCCGGTATCTATTCCTATTGCCAGATTCGCCATAAAATAACCCCCACCAATTATAGAAGGTTGATTACTATTTATTCAGTTTCGATTCCGCATTGGCAATGATATCGGTGATCTTCTGCTGTACATCTTTCGGCAGAGGCTCAGGCTCATAATTCTCCAGGATATCAATTACCTTTTCATTAGCTTTATCAAATAGTGTTTTACTGCCTTCAGCTTCCCAGTTCTCATAAATCTGCCTGGTAAACATTTCAGGATACCATGTTTCTGTCCTGAAATGCTTCATGGTATGCTCTTCGGCGAGGAAATGGCCACCAGGGCCAACCTTGTCGATAACATCAAGGGCCAAAGTATCTTCATTTACGTCTATGCCGTTAACGATTTTACGTGCTATACCAATCATATCGTCACAGATGGTCAGGTATTCAAGAGAAGCAGTGTTACCATGCTCGATATAACCAACATCGTGGTTAAGGTTTGCACCAGACTGGGCGGTAAGCAGAATTGACATAGCCCCCTCAATCAGGGCCTGCTCGTCAACAGCCTTGGCATCGGTGCAGCCGCAGGTGCCGAACATGGGCAGGTCAAGATAATTGGAAATATCGCCTAAGGCAGCCATCATCAAATCGAATTCAGGCGCACCGTAAGCAAAGATTGTAGTCTGCATGTCCATTACTGTGAAAACGCCACCCATGATGAAGGGACTGCCCGGAGAGGTTACCTGGTTCAGAACCAGGCCGCTCAGGCTTTCAGCCAGACCGTTGGCCATAGCGCCTGCCAGGGTCGCCGGAACAGTTCCGCCGGCCATGATGCAAGGAGTATAAACAACAGGCAAGCCTTTTTTCGCTGCCAGCATCAATTTACGGGCTGAATCGTTGGGGTGCTGCAGAGGAGAAATCGGCTCAGCATAAAGAGTGAGGAACGGATTGTTTCTTAGTTCTGCTTCACCACCGGCGATAATTTCACACATTTGAATAATGTCTGAATAACCGGGCTCATCGATAGCAGTAATAACAATCGGCTTCGAGGTGTTTAGGACCATCGCTTGAAACTGGTAGCGGTCATAAACTAGCTGGTGCACATCCTGAACGATACCGAGAGACATCACAAAGTCCAGGTTTGGCAGGGCATCAATAACCTTTGTTGCCATCTGCACCGTTTTACGGCTGGCCTTTATCCGATCCTGAGTGTATGGATCGATAAAATTAGGAGTATCGGAACCTGTTCCGAAGTAGGCATTACCGCCTTCCATCTCCATAACCCGCTTACCTGTTCTGCTGTCGCTCAGCGAAACCTTGCGCGGCACTGAATTCAATGCACTTTCAACAAGCCTGAAAGGAATCCGCACCCTTTTTCCGTCAACCAGGCATCCGGCTTTTTTCATTCTATCTAATGCTTCTTCATCATGATATGTAACCCCGGTTCTTTCCAGGACTTCCATTGCCGCAGCCACTAAGCGACGGCACTGGTCATCGGAGAGAACCTGCAGGAAATTAGAATCTTGCACTTTATAACTACTTTTCATTTTCCCAAACTCTCCTTTCTCCGCTAGGTTTAAGCACGGTTTAGCCGACTAACTTCAGGGCCAGGTCTTTAGCTGATGCTGCATCGGGAGCCCATCCGTCCGCGCCGATCTCATCGGCAAAATCCTGGGT
>SLHT01000001.1 GCA_007136055.1 Syntrophomonadaceae bacterium | reverse complement strand
ATTTTCCGGTGCCCCGGTCGCCGTAGAGCAGCATATTGTTTGCCGGTAAACCCCTGATGAACTGCTCCGTGTTGCGTAAAATCTGCTGTTTTTGATCTTCATAGCCAACCAGCTCTTCCATGCGGATTTGATCGGGATTGGCAACGCCAAACAGACCGGAACCCGAACCTCTGCCATTCCAGCGAAAGGCCCAATAGCGGCCAAAACAGCCGCTGCCGGTTTGACTGTAGAAAACTTCCAGATCGCCTGCATTACCGGTCCAATCCGTCGAATCCGCCAGTATTTTTTTTATCTGATCTCTATTTGAAAAGTAGTGTTGGGGGTAAAGCCGCAGATTACCTGCCACCGGGTTCCGGCGTTTAACCGGTCCTGTTGGACTGTTAAGTGCAGCATAACTGTTTTGGTCGGAAGAGCTGTTTAAGTCAGATGGAGTTTCCAGCTTACTTGGATTGGGGGCAAGCCCCTCCAGTGAGTAATCGCTTTCAAGGCGCTTCGCCAGCCGAAGCAAGTCGTAATCATAAACCATTTTCAACAGGCGCAGGTCGTTTCTTACCGCGCTGATCAGGGGCTTGTCAGTTCCACCGAAATCTGTCCCCTCCCACTCGGCCGCCAGGCTGAAAGCGTTTTCAGCCCCGAGCAGAGAGTTCAAGAGGTGATCCCTGAAGAGACTGATACCGGGGAGCCTGCCGCTCCTGTCGAGATCGAACAGGCTGCCAAATAAACTGAAGCATTTACGCACCGCGGCCGAATCACAGGACAGGATCAGTTCAAGCACTTCTCTGAAGCCGCCCAGAATGCGATCATTAAATACTTCCCGGTAAACAGTCAGACAGTCAATTGCAGTTAATGTTTTTTTTTCTTCATCGTTTGGAACGGACATGGCATTCTTTCCCTTCCTGTTCTGACCATTGTAGAATTGAAAACTGACGCAGCAAAATCAATTACACGCCAGTTAAGAAAACTTATGAGCTTTTCTTTCCCGCTTACGCTCCTCCAACCTGAATCTGCGCCTTTGTTCCGCTTCTTTATGACGTCTTTTTTCTTCTTCGGTTTTTAGCTCAAGAGGTGGAACATTTGTAGGTTTTTTTTCGCTGTCAAGCGCAACAAAGGTAAGATAGGCAGAAGCGGTGTGGCGAACTTCACCGGTGAGAAAATTTTCCGCCTCAACCCTGGCGCCGACCTCCATTGAGGAGGTTCCCACATAATTGATACAGGCATTAACCTTTAAGAGATCCCCGACAAATACAGGATTAAAAAAATCGAGCCTGTCAATGGAGGCAGTAACCACGTTACTTGAAGCATGCCTTGCAGCAACAATACCTGCAGCTGTATCGATCTGCTTCATAATAATTCCGCCGTGAACATTTCCGGCCAGGTTCGCATCATTTTGGGTCATCTGTTGAACAATGAAAAGGCTGCTTTCAGTAACAGTTTTTCCTTTCAAGTCAGTTCCTCCTCCATAGCCATTATATTCTATCAATCATTTTACCTCAGGCATACCTGTTTTGAAACCTAATCATCTTTATAGGGCTTCACCATCGACCAATTTGCGCCTGTAAGCCTATTCGATGGTGCAAACCTTTAACTGATCCAAAATGTTCCGGATTGATAAAACAGGCTTTGTGGCGGCCGGGACACCGCCAGGTTCTGAAGAATAACTCCTCCCTTCCCCAGGGGATGAGCATAAGTTATCTGGCTCTGCAGCCGGACCGCTTCTATAAGTTTTTCTAAGCTCCGGCAAAAGAAAAGTCCAAACGGCGCTACCCGCATGACCGATCACTTTGCGAAAGAAACGCCCGGATAAAAAGGAACTTTTAGTTTCACTTCATAACAGAGGGGGTTTTATGTGAAACATGTTTTCAAAACAATCGCTCCTGGCATCTTCGACATCCATCTTTTTTTCGTATAATTATTTTAACATATTTCAGATTATATGGCAGAAACAGAGCTAAGACATATAAGCGACAGACCCCGTAGCACCTTTTTGAAATTTGACATGACCTTTTGACTGTGTTAGCGTTGAGGCATTGCAAGAAAAAACAACATCAGTTTAGCATGCTAAAAGGAGTTGTGTAAGTCATGAAAAAGTATTATAAGGTCGGAACAACTTTAATCGCTTTTTTGACTATTGCTGTTTTTACAACCGGCTTTACATTCAATTCGTCTACGGATCTGACTGATGATGATTATAGGAAATTTCTGACCGGCCAAATATGGGCTGTTCAGATTGAAGCAGAGCCCGGGGAATCCGGCAGCCTGAACCAGGAGTTCGAAGCAGCACACGGGCCTTATGATAGTGATGTGAAAGATGGCTCCGCTGATGAAGTCCAAAAAGATTCTTTTGGATTTGATTATGACGACGACGGTAACCTTAAAGTGGTAAAAGGCGAAGACTATGTTGGCGATTATTTCCACATCGAACAGGAAGCCGGCACCACAGGGGGCACAACCAGGCGTTACATTGATGTCAGCAGTCCGTGGTCCGGAGCTTACCTGCATGAAGACATGACAGTAATAGGTAAAACAGATATTGTAGAAACTTTTACCATGGATAATTTAAAACCCGGTAAAGCAGCTATTCCAGGATGGCACGATTTATTCTAAAGCTGCATTATTTCTACTGCGTTGCCGGATATAATTGTCTAAAACAAATTCATTAAAATGTTCAGTTACACTTTATTGAGCGAAACCGAGGATGGTTAATATAACCGTCCTCTTTTTTCGCGGGCCGTCAAATTCACAGAAGAAAATGTTCTGCCAGGTGGAAAGCCCGAGTTCTCCGTTAATAAGCGGAATTGATTCGCCGGGTCCTACCAAACCGGCTTTTAAATGTGCATCTGCGTTGCCGTCCTGCCTGTCGTGTTCCCAGATTCCCCTGGGGATAACACTGGCAAGAAAGGTAACAACATCATTTTGGACACTGTCATCAAAACCCTCCTGGATCATAATTGCTGCCGTTGCCCCCTGGGCATAAACATTGACCAACCCATTTTCCAGTCCACTTCCAGCTACCGTTTTTCTGACCCGGTCGGTTATGTCATATAACGCTTCCCGGGCATCGGTACTTATTGTAATAACAGCATTTTTACTTTGCATTATAAACCTCACATTTTTTGTAATTCTCAGCACGACTCTGATTGTTATTTGTTGATAGCTTATTACCTATTTAAACCCTCTATAGGTTTATTAAGATTACCATTTCTGTCGGCAGACAGGCTTGCCAAATCGGACAGAGATCACTATAACAATTAGTTCAAGAAAACCTGACAACTATCCTTCTGCAATTTGTCACCTTATACCCCGTAAAGCAAGATTTAAACTTACCCAATGCCAGGAATTCAATGATCAAAACAAGAAAATAAAAAAAGATGCAAATAATTGAAAAGTGCAGGGATTATCCAATGAATGTGGAAGTAAAGTAGTCAAATGGCGCGACAACATGATTAGCATCCTCGGGCTACCATTAGGCAGAGAAAGTTTTATTTAGTTTGTTCAGGGGTGAATAAAATTAGTCGGGATGCAGAAAAAAAAATTGTCAATTTGAACAAT
>SLHT01000290.1 GCA_007136055.1 Syntrophomonadaceae bacterium | reverse complement strand
TATGAATACTTTAAAAGCAAGGAAGATATTTTGATGAGCATACCTGAACTGGCCGTAGAAAATTTCCTAAACGAATTAAAAAACTACGTTGCCACAACAAACTCACCGGAGAGTATTTTTAAATTATATTTATGGAACCATGCTATAAGCTATGACAATTACCCAAAATACTATAGTGTTTTACTAAAAGAAATCCGCTGTAACCCAAATTTTTACACGACTAAAGCCTATGAGCTTTTCCGCATGTACAGCCGAGAGTTAATGACCATATTGGAATCCGGGGCAAAAGCAGATATTTTTCGCAAAGATATTGACTTGCAAAGGGTTCGTGATATGTTTTTCGGCACCTTCGACCAAATTCTTCTTGAATACTTTATCATTAATAATAAAAGAATCCGGGTATCCTCAAAAATTGGCGCAATTTATGATTTAATCATTCACGCCATCAATAAACCTTAACCAGGCGAAGCAGAGAAAGATCACATCATATTCTGGCTGCTGCAGTAATTCATTTGTCCTGCCATCTCACTACCTGTTAATTATTATCATTAGCACATCTCATGGCGTAAAAAAGTAAATTTGATTTGCCATTTTTTAAATATGCCTACCGTCAAGAATTAACTGATACGAAAAAAAGACTCGTCAAAGTCAGGATTACCTTCATAACGACTCATAAAAAAACCGGGCAGCTGATCAACCTGCGAAAAAAGAGCAGAATCAACAGCAATACCCGCTTTATTTAAGAAATCAACAATATCCTGTGGGTCAGGCGGGCAACCTTTAGCGGCAAACATCTTCTGGATGTCGGGATGATCTTTATTCTTACGGTACATGCACTGCCCGATCAGCAGCGTTGCTTTCATTCCCGGTGAAGGCTCCATCGCTTTACCGGTAAGCACCTCGATGTTGTCCCAGGGCTCTCCCTGCCAGGCCTGACGGATAGCCGTAAGGATCAGCCCGTTCAATGCCGAACAATAGGTGCACATCGTAGCGTCATACTTACGATAATAAATCCCCTTTAAGCCCTGCTTTGCTAATGCTTTAGGCATCTCTCCACTCTCATTTTTAAGATAGTCGAAGTCATATTCATGGTAGGAAGTTACATTTTCAATCTCTTCACCGATCACTTCAATATCGGATAGATCCAGCGGACGCCCTCTTCTATTGGCTGTATGAACAAGATACCCAACGGTAGAAGGATCGTGCCCAAGTATTCTTGATCCGACAAGGTCTGCAGAAAGCATATCAGACGAAGCAACAAGTAGATTGCTGCGTTTCATCCTTCCGTCAAAACCAGGGCCCCTTTCAAGGCTGAAAATACCATCAATAACTGTTAAAGAAGGCGGCATCGGATCGGATATCTTAGAAATGTGAAAATGTAAATCCTTTTGCGAATCAGCATTATGACATTTTTTGCGGGAAGCAATATCGATAACACCTTTCAGGTTCTTAATACCAAGACTGACTACGGTCTGATTTTGCGTCTTTAAAACAGGAATATCTACTAAAAAATCACTTTCGAGGATATCCTGGTTATATTTCAGGCTGATGCCATCACCTAAATCAACCTTACGGAAAGGCCGCTCCATTATATTAATGTATTTTACACCGTAAAGCTCTTTTAACTTTTTATAACCCAGGTATTCAAAAGCATGGGCAGGCGTTTTTGTATCTTCGGGATCGACCGCCATCCCTTCACCGATAGTTATATCTTCAATACCGTGCTCTTTTAAAAGAATAACCATGTTCTCGATCACCCTGGAGGTGGTGATTACGCCCCACTTGGGAAAAGTGCAGGCCCTGGTCCAAAAAACAATGTTCGGCTTAATAAAAACCCGGGCTTTTGAAGGCAGATGATCAAACCCTCCGCATTCGAAAACAACTTTTTTCAGAGATTGATAAGGTTCTTCATAACGGACTACGGAAACCACATTTTTTGCCACACCAAATTACCCCCTCTATAATTAACTGGCATCCTTGTAATGGATAGATTTCTAACTGATCATCGTGCCCGTTTTTCCGTCAAGAGCCTCAAGAGCCTTGGAGAGAGAGGTAATAATCGCTTTCTTACCCGGGTTATCCTTTACAAAATTAACCGCAGCCTGCATCTTCGGCAGCATACTGCCCGGGGCAAAGTGACCTTCTTCGATATACTGTCTGGCTTCATCAACAGTAATGGCATTGAGGTCTTCCTGGTTCGGCTTGTTGAAATTAAGAGAAACTTTTTCCACCTCAGTTAGAATCATCAGGATATCGGCTTCGATATTATCAGCCAGGCGTGCTGAAGCCAGGTCTTTATCAATAACGGCGGCAATGCCTTTTAACGAACCATCCTTGTTTTCGATAACGGGTATCCCCCCACCGCCGGCAGTAATCACAATCGTTGTATCCCACAGTTCTCTCAAGCAGGAAAACTCCACGATTCGTTTCGGCATCGGTGAAGCGACGACCCGCCGCCAGCCCCGTCCGGAATCCTCCTTCAGCTCATATCCCTCTTCCCGGGAAATCTTTTCAGCCTCCTCTTCACTGTAAAAGGCTCCAATTGGTTTAGTCGGGTTTTTGAACGCGGGATCTTTCTCGTCCACTACGACCTGGGTTATAATAGTTACCACCGGTATGTATCTTTTTCTTTTCTGCAGGGCATGTCGTAGGGCCTGCTGGATATGGTACCCGATATAGCCCTGGCTCATTGCTCCACAAACATCAAAAGGCATCGGAGGAACAACATCTGCCGCTGTCTCGCTGGCAAGGACAATGTTGCCCACCTGGGGCCCGTTACCATGAACAATAGCCAGCTCATAATCACGAAAGCTCATCTCGGCCAGGTATTCAACTGTCTCAGTTACAACCTCCAGCTGAGCAGCGGCCGTCGCCGGAACCCCCTTCCTCTGAAGGGCATTACCGCCCAGGGCCACAACAATTTTTCCAATAGCCATCAAGTTGCCTCCATTCATTTTATGTATTTATCAACCTTCTGTTAACAGGTTAATTATAATTCTAGCGACTTCCTTTGGCAACTGGTAACAGTAATACGATTATTTCGGTTAGGTGTTAATTTTCAGACCTTGAATCAGGGCTTAATAAATGATAAGATTAGTTATAGAGCATATGGATAAGGGGAGCTGGGTTTACCCGGCTGAGAAAGAACTGGACTCGTTCTGACCCTTAAACCTGACCTGGGTAATGCCAGCGGAGGGATATCAACAGCAGGTTTTGTGAGGCTGTCGCCAACGCTGGCGGCAGTTTTTAATTTTTTACCGCCAAAGGAGGGTTGAAATGCCTGTTTGCAATGTCAGTTTGCAAGTCATACCCCTGGCAGATCAACAAGAGGTCTACCCTATTGTCGATCGGGTCATCGACCTGATTGCCGCCTCTGGAGTTAAATATACCGTCGGGCCGATGGAGACGACAATGGAAGGAGATCTTAAAGAACTTCTTAACATCGTCAGAAATGCGCAGGCGATCTGCACTACAGCGGGTGCTGAAAGAGTCCTTTCTGTAGTAAAGATAGATTACAGCACCAAGGGAGTGACCAATGATGAAAAAGTGGGCAAGTATAAAACCTAACC
>SLHT01000193.1 GCA_007136055.1 Syntrophomonadaceae bacterium | reverse complement strand
TGAAGGCCGCAATCCTGCCACAGGGGATAAAATTAAGATTAAAGCCCTGAAAGTGCCTGCTTTTAAACCGGGCAAAGCTTTAAAAGAAAAAATAAAATAGGCAATTAGAAAAGAATAAAAAAACCATGGCCTTGTTATCTATTCCCCCTATCCCCCCATAACGGGGGGTTTTTCCTGTGGGGAGATAAGAGGCGGGATTAAAATGGCTAAATATTCTTTTTTTGCAGCAGGATTAGCTATATTTATGGCGAAATAAAAGCATATATTGCAAAACTTGAAGAGTTGTGTTTATCGTGATTAGAAAACGAAAAAAACCAAAAAATTCAATTTCAAAATTTCCCCGACAGCATCGGGAAAATAATTATAACATGTACAGGTTGATTAGTTTACTCGGGGTTTTTATAATTATTGGCTTGATAGTAATGCTCGGGGTTCAGTACTTTCAACAACTCAAAGTAATGCAGGAGCTAACAGATTATGAATCAAAAGTGACGAAACATGAGCAGCGCCAGTTAGAATTAGAGTTAGAAATTGAGCGGCTGCAAAAGAAAGATTATATTGAAGTGTTGGCTCGAGAAAGGTTAGGTTTGGTTAAGCCTGATGAGGTTATCTTTCAGTTAGAGGATTGACAATTATACAAATAAAGGTATAATAATCTTAGTACATTAGTAATTAAGGTCAAGGAGGAGTTTTTTATCAAGAAAGAGATAGTTGTAGGTAGTATTGTGGAAGGAGTGATTACCGGCATAACAAAGTTCGGAGCTTTCGTCGAGCTTCCCTGTGGAACAACTGGTCTGGTACACATATCCGAAATTGCGGATGAATATGTAAAGGATATTAATGAGTTTTTTAAGAAGGCAGAGAAGGTTAAGGTTAAAGTGCTTACCGTAGAAAATAACGGTAAAATAGGTCTTTCTATCCGTCAGGCTGCGGAGGATTATACCCCGCAAAAAAAACCCGTTAGAAGCAGCAGAGGCAAACCAGCTGTTGTCAACAAGGCTTCTTTTGAAGATAAAATGAATCGTTTTCTTAAAGAAAGTGACGAACGGTTACTGGATTTAAAACGTAATACTGAATCAAAAAGAGGCGGTCGTGGTTCTTTTCGGGAAGCTTTTTAAATAAATAGCGAATCAATACTGCGGATCAAAAGGCACTCTGTTTCAGGGTGTTTTTTTATCTTTGCATGGTTAGGTTGTGATTACAGCCGATGCAGTTGGGTAAAGTCAGCAGCTTCATCATGAAACACCGTTTAATAAAAGAAGGCGATACAGTTATTGTTGCTGTATCGGGGGGTGCGGATTCATTTTGTCTTTTGCATCTTCTTTGCAAACTGCAGGACAACCTTGGCTTAAGGCTGGTTGTCGCCCATCTGGATCACTGTCTGAGGCCAGAAGCACGGTACGAAGCACTCGGTGTTAAAAAAATATCCAAGGCCTGGGCAATTCCGTTTGAAACAAAAGCAGTTGACATTAATAGCTATAAAAAAAAGTTTGGTTTTTCAGAAGAAGAAGCCGGTCGCAAAGCACGTTATGAATTTCTCTTCGAAACTGCCCAAAAATACGGAGCGTCCAAAATTGCCCTCGGCCATCACCTTGATGACCAGGCAGAAACAGTATTGTTTAATTTAATCAGGGGGACGGGAGTAGACGGACTGGCCGGAATGCTTCCTAAACGAACCCGGGGCAGTCTTCAACTGGTAAGGCCCCTGCTTTGTCTCAGACGCAGCGAAATTGAAGCATACTGCCGTGATAATAAGCTGCAGACATTTACAGATAAGAGCAACCTGGAAACTGATTACACCAGGAACCGGCTGCGTTTGGAACTAATTCCCCAACTTGAACGGCAATATAACCCCCGTATTAGAGAAGCGCTGTTCAGCCTTGCTTCACTGGCAGCTGATGATCGAAGATTGTTGCAAAGCCTGGCTGTGAAATATTACCGGAAAATAACCCGTTTTATGAACGGGAATATAGTAATAGATCGTCCGGGATTCCTGGACCTGCCTGCCGCTTTAAGGGGCAGGGTATTGCGTCTTGCTTTGAGCAAATATGGGAAGGCTAAATATTTTAGCAGGCTTCATATAGAGCAGTTTCTCAATATTGCTGAAAGCGGTAAAACCGGGAAAAGCTTAACTTTACCAGGTGGATTGTTAGTTTGCTGCTCGTACAAAAAGCTGGTTTTATCTGCCGAATCCCGGCCTGGCCGAAAAAAAATCACCGCAGTGCCTCTTAAAGTTCCGGGTACAACCTGCCTGCCCGGGGGCTGTATGATTAAAGCAAGGGTTACAAATTATGATCAGTTGTCCTGGCCTCCGAATTCATACAGGGCCTACCTCGATCTGAATAAGGTTCCAGAGGCTCCCTTAAAAGTTCAACCGCGCTGGCCTGGAGCCCGGTTTTATCCCCAGGGTTCTTCAGGAAGAAAAAAATTGAAAGATTTTTTAATAGATCAAAAAATCCCTGCTGACCGGCGCGATATCCTGCCCCTCGTCACTGCAGGAGAAGAGATTATATGGATAGCAGGCGTTAGAATTGCTCACCCTTACCGGGTGACAGAGCAAACCAGGAAGGTACTGGTGCTCGAATATAAGGTTTTGAAGTGCAAAGGAAAGCAGAATGTGAAAAACGGCAAAGGTGGGAGATAAAATTGGCTTATGAATCACTGGAAGTAATGATAACGGCGGAGCAGATTAAAGAAAAAATCAGGGAACTGGCTGAAGAAATATCAATAGATTACAAAGAAAAAAACCCTCTTCTGATCGGTGTTCTTAAAGGAGCGGTTGTTTTTTTAAGTGACTTGATTCGTGAAATTGATATGCCCCTGGAAGTTGACTTCATGGCTGTTTCCAGCTACGGTGCCGACACAGCTTCTTCTGGTATAGTGCGCATTCAGAAAGATCTTGATCAAAGTATCAAGGGCAAGGATGTCCTTATTGTCGAAGATATTGTTGACACCGGGTTGACCCTCAGTTACCTTTTTCAGAATCTGAACAGTCGACAGCCCAACTCTATAAATGTTGTGGCCCTGCTTGACAAGCCCGATCGCAGAAAAGTAAAATTTGAAGCCGATTACTGTGGTTTTAAGATTCCAGATCGCTTTGTAATCGGTTACGGACTGGACTTTAATGAAAACTATCGGAATTTAAAAGACATCTGTATTCTCAATACATAGCAAAATTGGATTTCTAGTTTATTGCTTCTGAATGTATGGTGTGTTAAAATAACCTTTAGGCCTTGTTGGCCTTAAAGGAGAAGGAGGGATGTTTTTTGAGCCCATTTTTAAGACAAATAACTTTCTACCTGGTCATAGCCCTGGTAGTCTTTGCATTGCTTGCTTCATATAATACCGGCACTCCGCCGGAAGAAATAAGTTATAACCAGTTTATTCAAAAAGTCGAAAGAGGCGAAGTGGAAAAAGTTGAAACTCACGGCGGTGAAGTCGAAGCCGTGCTCGTTGACGGGACGATGATCAATACTTATCGACCTGACGATCATAACCTGACCGAACTTTTATTGGAACACAACGTATCGCATTTTCCGCATGATACCCGTACGCCGCCATGGTGGCAGAGTGCCCTGACCTACATGATTCCGTTTCTGCTAATCATCGGGATATTTTTCTTTTTTATGCAGCAGTCCCAGGGCGGTGGCAACAAGGTTATGAACTTTGGCAAAAGTAAGGCCCGCCTTCAGGAAAGCGATAAGAAAAAAGTAACTTTTGAAGATGTAGCCGGAGCTGATGAAGAAAGAGCGGAACTATCCGAGGTAGTTGATTTTCTTAAAGATCCGCGTAAATATATCGAAATAGGAGCGCGCATACCGAAAGGAATACTTTTAGTAGGGCCGCCAGGCACAGGAAAGACCCTGCTGGCCAGGGCTGTTGCCGGTGAGGCCGGAGTGCCATTTTTCAGTATAAGCGGTTCTGATTTCGTGGAAATGTTCGTTGGTGTTGGTGCTTCAAGGGTAAGGGATATGTTTGAAAACGCCAAAAAAAGTTCACCATGTATCGTATTTATCGATGAAATTGATGCCGTTGGCCGACAGCGCGGAGCTGGTCTTGGCGGTGGCCACGATGAAAGAGAGCAGACCCTTAATCAGCTTCTTGTCGAGATGGATGGTTTTGATGTTAACGAGGGGATCATAATTATTGCCGCTACAAACCGTCCTGATATCCTGGATCCGGCGCTGCTCAGACCGGGACGGTTTGATCGTGAAATTTCGGTTGTATTGCCTGATGTTAACGGGCGTACTGAAATATTAAAGGTTCATTCCAGGAACAAGCGTATTTCAGAAGCAGTAGATATGAAGGTGCTTGCCCGTGGCACTCCCGGTTTTACAGGTGCCGATCTCGAAAACGTAGTCAACGAAGCGGCGCTGTTATCTGCGCGGACCAATAAAAAGCGGATCGGGATGAAAGAGCTTGAAGAAGCAGTTGAAAGAGTGGTTGCCGGTACGCAGAAGAAGAGCCGTGTAATCAGCCCCTTTGAAAAGAAAATAGTTGCATATCATGAAGCTGGGCATGCCCTTGTCGGTTACCTGCTGCCCCATACCGATCCCGTGCACAAAGTATCGATTATTCCCCGGGGTCGCGCCGGTGGTTACACCCTGATGTTTCCTGAAGAAGATCGCTATTATATGACCAAAACGGAACTTCTTGACAGGATTAGCACACTGCTCGGAGGAAGGGTTGCTGAAAAACTGGTGTTAAAGGATATTAGTACAGGGGCTCAGAACGACCTTGAGAGGGCTACAGCTATTGTACGCCAAATGATTATGGAATACGGGATGAGTGATACTCTCGGCCCTATTACACTTGGCAGAAAACAGGACCAGGTTTTCCTGGGCAGGGATTTAGGCAGGGATCGCGACTATAGTGAAGAAATTGCAAAATCTATCGATCAGGAAATTCGCAAAACCATAGACGATTGCTATCAAAGGGCCCAAGACATCCTGGAAAATGATAGTTCCAAGTTAGAGTTGATTGCCCAGGCCCTGCTTGAAAGAGAAACACTGGATTCTGATGATATCAAAGCACTGGTTGAAGGAAGAGAACTTCCACCTATGCAAGAAGAGATTATCGATCAGGATGATGAAGAAAGCGCTGCCGATGATAAGGATCTGGATGAAGGTGATCAAGAACAGTCGAAGCTTGAAGCTGAACATTTGGAAGGCAGCACTCAATCAAGTGAAAGTAAAAATACTGGGGCAGAGCAAGTCGAAGTGTCTAAGAAAAAAGAAGATCGCCGTGCTTCTTTTCAGCGACAGAATGAACAGAAAGAGGAGCCGGAGAAAGAGCATTAAGGGAGCCTGCGGGCTCCATTTTTATGATCAGTTAGCCAGGCCTGGTTATTTTATTAAAAAATAACTCAGCATTTTGATAAAATAGCTTTCTATAGTTATCCACCGGCAGGTCAAGTTTCAGGATGCGTTCAATACCGTTTTGTGGGGGTTCCAAGATAAACGGGAAATCACTGCCGTAAATGAAGCGGTCCGGATAGGCAAGCATTATCTCTCTGATTTCATCCAATGGCGGTATGAAGGCCTGGTTTTGAAAAACAAAGGATGTATCCAGGGCAAGTCCTTCATACTGTTCAAGTAAGGCTGTGTAATTATGAAGGTCGTAAAGGCCGAGGTGAGGAATAATCAGGTTTAAACCGGGAAAACGCTTCAAGAGGCGGGAAATACCCTTAATGCCAAGATAATCTTTATATGGTAACGGAAAGTTGCTGGCATGTATAATGATCCCTTTAGAACGTTCAGCTGCTATTTCATAAAGAGGATAGAGCTTTTCATCATCAGGGCGGCATTGTTGAACCAGGCAGTGAAGTTTCATGCCGGGAAAATTGTAACGGTCGAAACACTCAATTATAACTTTATTAAAGTCCGGATCATGAGGATGGATTGCTCCAAAAGGTATCAGTTTTGGATTACTTTGACAAAAATCTGCCAACCACTTGTTTAATTGGCGTGAAAGCCCGGGTTTGTGAGTATAGGCCAGTATAAAAGCCTGGTCTATGCCCTGGTCAAATAAATCTTGCACTAATAAGTCCGGATTGGTTGAAAATTGCAGGGGCCAATGATAGAGGCGATTAAAGTAATCAAAAACAGCGTTCATCATTTTTTCCGGAAAGATGTGGATGTGGCTGTCCCAAAGTGGGCCGGGGATTCTTTCGATAGTTTGCAGGATTTCAAAAGTCCTTTCCGGTTAATATATTTAAATGGTAAAACTAAATGTTTGGTTCATGACTCCTAATCTCTAGTATATCATATAGCAATAGGGAGTGACTAATGATGGCTGGCGGATTAACTGATATCCCGGGAATTAAGGTAGGAGTATCTTCCGATATCGAGGCTGTAACAGGAGTTACTGTAGTCCTGATTGAAGAAGGGGCCCGGGCTGCTGTTGAAGTTCGTGGTTCTGCTTCCGGAACAAGGGAAACCGATCTGCTTCGTCCGGGTCAGCTGGTCGAGGAGATCCAGTCAGTTGTTTTAGCAGGGGGAAGTGCTTTTGGGCTTGATGCTGCCTCAGGTGTTGCCGGCTATCTTGAAGAAAAAGGCTGTGGTTTCCCGGCCGGCACCTATAATGTGCCGATTGTGCCCGCAGCAGTACTCTTTGATCTTTTTATTGGCGATGGCAGCATTCGTCCTGATGTAGCTATGGGCCGCCGGGCTTGTATGGCTGCTTCTGAGGGACCCGTCGAGGAAGGTTCGGTAGGCGCGGGTACAGGGGCAACGGTTGGTAAAATTTACGGCATCTCCCGTTCGGTTAAGGCCGGGCAGGGATCAGCAGCTGTTCGAAAAGGCGAATTGATTGTTGCCGCCCTTGTTGCTGTCAATGCCTTTGGTGATATTTTTGATCGCCAGGGCAACTTGTTGGCCGGGCCGCGCAACCCGGAAACCGGAAAAATGGATTTAACAACAGAAGTGCTGGGCGCTATGAGAACAGGTGGTTTTTCCGGTAATACTACTTTGGGTGTTGTCGCTACTAATGCATCTTTTGACAGCACAGCCCTTGCCAAGGTTTGCCAGCTTGCCCATGACGGCCTGGCCCGTTCAATTTGGCCTGTTCACACGATGTGGGATGGCGATACCATTTTCGCATTATCAAAAGGGGACTTAACAATCGATGTCAACCTGGTCGGACTGCTGGCAGCAGAAGCAATGTCTACAGCTGTGGAAAGAGCAGCGATGAAAGCGACCTCGCTTGGCGGGATTCCTTCCGTGCGGGATTTAGGCCGCTAACCAGAGCAAAAAATATGTGAATTACTGAACTTCAAGGCAGGAATTGCTGTATAAATGTTGAACTATATTTCTTGTCTGTGTTAATTAAGCAGGTAGAAAGCAAATATTATATTTATAACAAGGAGGTTGTATTAATGGCATTAGATCCAACCAAACATGCCGATTGGGAAATTGCCGAAGCTGCAGAATCAAATATGAAAAAGGTTTACCAGCTGGCAGAGGAGCTTAAACTCGAAGAAGAGGAGCTTCTACCTCACGGTCACTATGTAGCAAAAGTTGACTACAAGAAAGTGCTTGACAGAAAGAAAGACAGGCCTGATGGCAAATATATCGATGTTACCGCCATCACTCCCACCCCGCTTGGTGAAGGTAAATCAACTTCGACCATGGGTTTGACCCAGGGGATGGGTAAACTAGGCAAGAATGTTCTTGCTACTATCCGCCAGCCTTCCGGCGGACCGACCATGAATGTTAAAGGTTCTGCAGCAGGCGGCGGTTTAGCCCAGTGCATCCCTTTGACCCCCTTCTCTCTCGGTTTAACCGGGGATATCAATGCAATTATGAACGCTCATAACCTGGGTATGGTTGCCCTGAACTCCCGCCTTCAGCACGAAGCCAACTCCACTGATGCATTCCTGGAGCGCAGCAGCCTGAAGCGGTTAGATATCGATCCTAAAAATGTATCGATGAACTGGATTATTGACTTTTGTGCCCAGGGTCTGCGCAATATCATCATGGGTCTTGGCGGAAGAAGAGACGGGTTCATGATGAGTTCAGGATTTAATATTGCTGTATCTTCAGAGGTAATGGCTATCCTGGCTGTTGCCAACGATCTGAAAGATATGCGCGAACGGATGGGTAAAATTGTTGTAGCTTATGACAAGCGGGGCAATCCCGTTACTACTGAAGATCTTGATGTAGCGGGCGCTATGACCGCATGGATGGTCGAAGCAATCAACCCTAACCTGATGCAAACCCTTGAAGGCCAGCCTGTATTTGTTCACGCCGGTCCGTTTGCTAACATTGCGATTGGCCAGTCCTCAATTATTGCCGACCGTATCGGCCTTAAACTAAGCGACTATGTCATTACTGAGTCAGGCTTTGCGGCAGACATCGGGTTTGAAAAGTTCTGGAACCTGAAGTGCCGCATGTCTGGCCTGACCCCGGATTGTGCCGTTATTGTTGCTACCATCCGGGCTCTGAAGTGCCATGGTGGGGCACCAGTGCCGAAACCCGGACAGCCGCTTGATCCTGTTTACAAAGAAGAAAATGTTGAGTGGGTAGAAAAAGGCTGTGCAAACTTAATCCACCACATTAAGACTGTTAAAAAAGCCGGAATCAGTCCGGTGGTTTGTATCAACCACTTCTATACCGATACCGACAACGAAGTTAATGCTGTCCGCCGTTTGGCTGAAGAAGCCGGAGCCAGGGTTGCCCTGTCCAAACACTGGCAATATGGTGGAGACGGAGCGAAGGAATTTGCCGAAGCAGTCGTTGAAGCCTGTGATGAAAAGAACGATTTTAAGTTCCTTTATGAACTGGAAACACCGCTGCGTGAGCGCATCGATCTTATTGCGAAGGAAGTATACGGTGCGGACGGTGTAGAATATAGCGCGGATGCTCTTGAAAAAGCGAAGAAAATGGAAAAGGATCCTAAAATCCAGAAAATGGGCACCTGTATGGTTAAAACCCATCTCAGCCTGAGCGATAATCCTGCTATTAAAGGAGTTCCGAAAGGTTGGAAACTTAACATTCGCGATATTCTTACTTATGGCGGGGCTGATTTTGTAGTTCCTGTTGCCGGCGCAATCTCTCTGATGCCCGGGACAGCGGCCAATCCGGCTTACCGGAAAGTTGACGTTGATGTTGATACCGGTAAAGTGAAGGGCTTGTTCTAAAACTGCATTTATTTCAACGGACAAGGTGATATTTTAAAGAGGGACTCCTTTATGGAGTCCCTCTTTAAAATGGTGTTTCATGCCTCTGATCTTCAGTGGTTTACATTGACTGCTGCTCAAAAGCTTCAATCAGAGCAGCGATAAAAAGAAAATATTATTTAGTCAGTGCTCTAACTTATTTCATGACTGTTCATGCCAGCCGGAAGGAAGGAAGAGCTTCACGTCAGGGGATGGTTTGCGGGCTGAAAGAATGTCACGCACTGTTTTATCTAAACCAGAGATGGGCAGGTCAGGGGCGATATCGAAAAGGGGGATTAGGACAAAGTCGCGCTCCGCCATGCGGGGGTGCGGCAGCTCCAGGGCAGGAGTATTAATCATTGCATTTTCATAAGCCAGAAGATCGAGATCGATAAGGCGCGGGCCCCACTTTTCCTCTCTTATCCTTCCCATCTTATCTTCAATTTTCAGCATTATCGAAAGGAGGGCATCCGGAGGAAGGGTTGTTTTTAGCAAAGCGCAGGCATTAAGGAAAGGGTCCTGCATGGGCCCGCCTAAAGGTTCCGTTTCATATACAGGGGAAACAGTCTGAACGGCTACGCCTTCCTCGGCGGAAATAAATTCTATGGCCAGTTTCAGGTTTTTAAGACGATTTCCCAGGTTTGTCCCCAATCCTAGATAAGCATTCTTGATAATAGTAAAAGCCTCCCGACAATCTTCTTGCTATTTAACACGGTTAACCATAACACTAACCCCGCCCTGGACTCCTGGTATGGGCGGGTTAGGCTTGCAAACCTCGACAGTTACCTCGACTACTCCGCCAACTAAAAGTAACTTGTCGGCAATGTCGCAGGCCAGTGTTTCCAGCAGGCGGCGCGATTGACCGTACATAATGTCTTCAACTATAGATATAGCAGTACGGTAGTCAGGCACCTTGTCGATTTGATCGTTTTTATGTGTGGAAAGATCAACTCCTAATTCGAGGCTTACCTGAAATTCCTGGCCCAGGGTTTGTTCTTCTAAAAGAACACCATGATAGCCAAAGCATACTATTCTTTCAACAACAATACGATCCACTAAACTCACCTCCGAATTATTGCATCGGTCATAACGGCAACTCTTTTCATTTGCAAAACATCATGAACCCTTATTATATTGGCCCCTGCAGATATACCGTAAGCAACAGTTGCGGCAGTACCTTCAAGGCGTTCTTCTATAGGCAAGTCCAGGGTTTTCCCAATCATTGATTTTCGTGAAGTTCCAAGTAGTAAAGGATATCCGAGGCTGCATAAGTCCTGGAGATGCTGCATAACCTTCAGGTTCTGCTCAAGGTTTTTGCCAAATCCAATACCAGGATCGATAATTATCTGCTGGTCATCAATACCAGAGTTGTGCGCAAGATCAATTGATTCTTTTAACTCAACGATTATGTCAAAAATTAAGTCTTCATAGTCGGTGCTGCGGCGGTTGTGCATCAGGCATACCGGCACCCGGTAACGAGCAGCAACCCCGCCTATTTCCCAATCTTTTTTCAGACCCCAAACATCATTGAGCATTTCTACTCCGGCCTCAAGAGCCTCTTCTGCGACCGCTGCCTTATAAGTATCTATGGAAAGAGGCAGTTTAAAATTGTTATCGTTTTTAAGACCTTTAATTACGGGCATAACCCGTTTTAACTCTTCGGCTGCATCAATCTGTTGTGAACCGGGGCGTGTTGATTCGCCGCCAATATCAATAATGTCGGCACCATCTTCAGCCATTTTATAAGCCTGGTCCAGGGCATTTTCAACCTGGTCAAACCTGCCCCCATCGGAAAAAGAGTCAGGCGTGACGTTGAGTATGCCCATGATCACGGTATTATTATCCAGATTAAAAGTATGATCGCCGAGACAAAGTATTTTAGTCGGTTTTTGGTTTAGTTTGTTGAGAGCATGTTGCAGTGTAGCTCCAAGTTCACCGGCTTTTCCGCCTCGTTCGTTTAGCTTATGGCAAATTGTCGCCAGTTCTTTACTAGAACCGCTAATTACTGCATCTATGTCGGTATCAGGTTGTGATCTGCTTTCAGCAAATATAATTGTCGTTTTTCCATTAGATGCCAGCTGTTTTAAGAGGGGGACAATCGATACAGGTATGCCGCGCAGTTTGAAAGCATGACAAGTGCTATTTTGCAGAAACCGTTGTTTTTCCAGCTTATCAATATTGATAGACTCAAGCACATCTTTGATTAAATGAAAGCTAAAATTAACTGCCTGCATATAAGCACCCCGGTTTACTTAGTAAAGAAGAGTCTCCTGATTAGGTTGTTCTTCAAGCTTGTTGCATTGATCACGGGCACTACATTGAAAACAGGACCGGGCCAGACTATCAGCGCTGGCCAGTGCAGTGCTGAGAGGAGAACGATGTTCCCGGCAATCTGATTTTAAACGGTGCTGTGCAATTGCTTTTTGAATTAACTTGCATTCCGCACTAGAAAAACCAGCTTCCAGTAGAATTGTCTCAGCAAGTTCTGCGCTTTTTTTTGCATGATCAGTGCCGGTTTGATATTCAAACCAGCGCCCGATATCGTGAAGCAGGCCTGCTGCATAAGCCATTTCCCGGGAAATAAATGGAGTGCCTTTTTCAAGAATCAAAATATATGTTAAGCGTGCAGTTTCCAAAAGGTGCCCGAAGTGGTGAGTGCAGAACAACCTGTTTTCTTCCTCGGTTTTGTTCTTCTCCAGGTGTTCCTGGTAAGCGGAACTGGCAATTATCATTTTTATTTGTTGCATTTGCCGGCCTCCGTTGACAAACTTTTATCTGTCCTTGATCAGGCTGAATACTTCGATACGGGAACTAGGGTTTCTTCTAAACAGGCCCCTTACGGCAGAGGTGACAGTCGACGAACCCGGTTTGCCGACGCCGCGTATGCTCATACAGAGATGTTCGGCTTCAACAACAACGACAACTCCCTTTGGCCTGAGTTCTTCAGTTATAATGTCAGCTACATTTGATGTCAGTCTTTCCTGAAGTTGTGGGCGCCTTGATACAGTTTCGATTACCCTGACCAGCTTGCTTAAGCCCACAATTCTTCCTCCTGCCGGGAGGTAAGCAACATGTGCTTTTCCGTAAAAAGGTAGTAGATGATGTTCGCACATTGAATAAAAAGAGATATCCTTGACAAGCACAATTTCATCGTGCCCGTCTTCGACAAAACATGTTTTTAAATGTGTGCGGGCATCCTGTTTTAATCCGCCGAATAGTTCAGCGTACATATTAGCTACTCGTCCGGGAGTTCCACGCAGCCCCTCCCTGTTTAAATCTTCCCCGACAGCTTCCAGGATCATTTCTACGCCTTTGATGATTTTTTCCTTGTCCATTGTAAACCGCCTTTCAGCTAATAGAGTAAAATTCCGGGCAGCCAAAGGAGCAAACTGTGCATAAGTGCACAGGCTAAAATGTTTTCGGTTCGCAGATACAGGTAACCAAGAATAGCGGCAGTACCAGGTACAAGTACAGTTACTTCTAAATAGGTGTACGGATAAATTGCCATCCAAGGGTCAGTCGCTATAAGGTAAATAAAATGAGCGATTGCAGAAAGTAAAACCATGGCTACTAATCCCTTTGTAACACCAAACCTGCGGCTTAAAAAGGTCTGTATGTAACCGCGCCAAATCATTTCCCGTGGCAGTGCCAGCATAATGAATAACAATGGCAGCTGTAAAAATGTATTCAAGCCGTTAAAAGATGTTCCAGCAGGCAGGCCTCGGAATGCAAATATAATTAGCACTGCCGCGATTATAGATAGCAGGTAGCCATTTTGTATTCTGTCTCGTCGCAAACCCAGGTCCAGATAATCTATTTTACCCCTTTTTGCAAGCAAAATCAGTATTAATAGTATCAAGGCATAACCAATTGCTGAATTAAGTTCAGATAGGTTTTCTATGTTTATAATAATCTTGTTTGTTACCAGCAACGCTGCTACAAAAGGTATCAAAATCAGGCTTAAAAAACCCGGTGGTGTCTTGCCCAGATGGATCCAGTAGTTGGAATAGCGGTGGTCAGGCGATAAAATTGTAAGGACCATACCTGAGATTGCAATAAGAATAGCATAAACCAAGAAAGCCCCGAATAAAGTCAGCAAAGAATAGTTGGCAGCAGGGGGCAAATTTGGTTCACCTACCGGCGACACGAGGTAATAGTAAACCAGGCCTTCCTGGGCATGGAAAGCCATCGGTATTGTATCTTTCCAGATAGTCGGCAACCCTTTTTGATTTTCTGCAATATCTGTAACCTGGCTCAACAGAGGGTCATCTTCCAGAGGTATGA
>SLHT01000183.1 GCA_007136055.1 Syntrophomonadaceae bacterium | reverse complement strand
TTTTTTCAAACACTACTGTCGTTTTTTTTGTGAAATGACCTATGATACGGTCTCCTTTGAAATCACGATTACCAGTTTGCTACCCGGTCACGGCGCAATTATGGGCGGAAAGCCCGGTCCCATCCAGAACCGGCAGGACTTTGAAAGCTACCCGTGGGATCAATTGGAAGCGATTTTCTGGAACACTGCAGAAAAACAGTTTTCTGCACTAAGTGAATCGTTGCCGGACGGCATGAAGGCGATCGGGGGCATCGGCAATGGAGTGTTCGAGTTGAGCGCGGACCTGGTCGGAATGGAATATCTGGCTTATTTGCAAATGGACGATCCGGATCTTCACGCACGGTTGTACAGGAAGATCGGGGATCTGATGTATTCGCTTTGGAAACGCTTTCTGGAGCAGTTCGGCGAGGCCTTCGCCGTGTGTCGTTTTGGCGACGATCTGGGATTCAAGAGCGGCTTTTTGATTTCGCCGGCCACGATCCGAGCGCATATCCTGCCGCAGTACCAGCGCGTTATTCAACTGATCCACACGCATAAAAAACCATTTCTTTGGCACAGTTGCGGGTGTATTTTTGACATTATGGACGAAATAATCGAGATGGGGATAGACGCGAAACACTCCAACGAAGACCAAATCGCCCCTTTTGACAAATGGATCGATTTGTATGGCGACAAAATCGGACTCTTGGGCGGAATTGATGTCAATGTGTTATGTCAGCAAAAGCCTGATGCTATCAAGCAGAAAGTACTTGAAGATGGACTGAGATTCCGGAAAAATGCCCGGGGCTATGCCCTGGGGTCCGGCAATTCTATCCCCGCGTATGTCCCGGTTGACGGCTATCTGGCTATGGTGGAAGCGGCGCAGTCTATAAGAGAAACAGAAACAGAAACATACAGTGTGACGGCATCAGCGTCACGCGGAGATTGATTAAATGAAACATCGAGAACGCATCCAGGCCATTATTTCAGGAAAAGCGGCTGATCGCTGCGGGTTTTGGCTAGGCAATCCGCATGAGGATACCTGGCCGCTTTTACACCGGCATTTTGGCACACGGAGCGAAGAACAACTTCGTCAAAAACTGAATGATGATATGCGGTGGATATGTCCGCAGTTTTACGCCGACAGCTATCAGGATCCCCGCGGGCTTGATCTGTTCGATGCGAGCTTGGATCGGAAAAAGCATCTCAAGCCTCCGCTGGCCGAGTGTACCGACATGGCAGAGATCAATGATTTTCCTTGGCCGGACTCGAAACATCTCAATTTTGACGCCTGCATTCGGGACCTTGAGAAGGCCGGTGATGTGTACCGCATGAGTGGCTTTTGGACCTGCTTTTATCACAACATTATGGACTTACTGGGAATGGAAGAGTATTTGGTCAAAATGCACACCCATCCGCAGATCGTCGAGGCGGTGACGGATCGTATCTGCCAGTTCTATTATGAGGCGAACGAACTGTTCTTCGCCCGATCAAAAGGATTGGTTGACGGGTTCTTTTTTGGCAATGACTTCGGAACGCAATTAAATCTGATCTTCAGCCCGGAACATTTCCAGCGGTTTATTATGCCCTGGTTCAAGCAGTTTACCGCTCAAGGGCATCGACATGGTTTACAGGTAATCCTGCACTCCTGCGGATCTATTTTCGATGTCATTGAAGAGTTGATTGAAGCGGGAGTCGATTGCCTGCATCCGCTCCAGGCGAAGGCGGCCAATATGGATGCCGAAACGCTGGCCGCACATTTTAGAGGTCGGATTACTTTTTTAGGCGGTATCGACACTCAGGATTTACTGACCAACGGAACACCGGAACAGGTTCGCCGGGACGTGCATCGGGTCAGGACTTTATTGGGTCCACAACTCATCGTGAGTCCAAGCCATGAGGCGATACTGCCGAACGTGCCGCTTGGGAATATTGAGGTGATGGCGTCTGAGGCAATTGTCGCCAATACATCAAAACGACGTTTGCTGCCAATCAAAGACAACACGATGATCGTCAACAAAACATCCGTTTCAATCTTGAAAACTTAGATCAAAGCACACGATCATTTTTTTCCTGTTTTTTAAAGCTTGTTATAAACCCAATACTTTACTGATCTTTGGCGAATTTAAGTCAATGAGGACGTATGCCGACGATTTCGGACAACCACAAAAACGCTAATCGCCGTACCTATAATCTTGCATTCATCGCTGCCGTTGCGGCGCTGGGAGGTTTTCTCTTTGGCTTTGATACGGCTGTGATTTCCGGTACCATTGACGCTTTGCGTGATCAATTTCATCTCAGCAGTTTTCTGGAAGGCTGGGTGGTCAGCTCGGCCCTGTTGGGGTGCATTGCGGGGGCGCTCTCAGCGGGCAGTCTCAGCGATTTGCTCGGTCGGAAAAAAATCCTGATGGTTGCGGCGGGATTGTTTCTGATATCAGCCGTCAGTTCGGCCGCTGCTCAGACGGTTACGGCGTTGATCTGTGCCCGATTGATCGGCGGTCTGGGAGTTGGCATGGCATCGATGCTGTCGCCGTTGTATATCTCAGAATTTTCACCGGCGCCATTGCGTGGGAGAATGGTTTCTCTGTATCAATTTGCAATTGTCATTGGGATTCTTGCAGCATACTTTTCCAATTCGGTTATCGTTTCATATGCATCGCATCAGGAAAGATTTTACAATGAGATTGTCAAGTCTCTTTTTGTCTTCGAAATTTGGCGAGGCATGTTTTTTATGG
Source organism: Syntrophomonadaceae bacterium (assembly GCA_007136055.1). GTDB lineage: Bacteria > Bacillota > Dethiobacteria > DTU022 > DTU022 > T3SED10-7. The sequence goes on along the minus strand of SLHT01000183.1, from coordinate 900 downwards.
AAGCATTTCCCGCCGTCGCCTTTCTGGCATTGATCTTTTTCATTCCGGAAAGTCCTCGTTGGCTCGCCAAGCAAGGTCGGACCGTCGACGCTGTTAAACATCTTTCACGGGTACTTGAAACGCGCGAAGCCCGGCGCGAAATTGAAGAGTTGACGGCTTTGCTTGACTGTGAAGAAGGAAATCTGAAGGAGCTTTTGCATCCTGCCTTAAGGGTTCCTCTATGTGTCGGGCTTTTGCTTCCCTTTTTCTCACAGGTTACGGCTATCAATGTCATTATTTATTACGGCACCTCTATCTTCACCCAAGCCGGCTTGGGAAGTCATTCGGCGTTTGGAGCACAGGTTGTGATTGGGTGCATAAATGTTGTATTTACGTTAATTGCCATCTGGAAGGTCGATCAGTTCGGCCGAAAACCGCTGCTTTTGATCGGAGCGTCGGGCTTAACGGCCGTTCTGCTGGCACTGGGTCTTTTGTTCGGGCTTTCAGGCGACAATGCCTCTTTGTATATCATGTTCCTGCTTTTTTTGCATGTGGCGATCTTTTCATTGTCGTGGGGCCCGGTAACATGGATTATAATGGCTGAAATTTTTCCGACCAAAATTCGCGGACGAGCCTTAGCAATTGCGACATTTGTGATTTGGATCAGCTGTGCGTTGGTTGCCCATACCTTTCCATGGTTCCGCGATAATCTTGGCGCAGCGAAAACTTTTTTTGTGTATGCGGTTCTGTTGATGCCTTCTGTTCTCTTGATACAACGTATGCTGCCGGAGACCAAGGGAAAAACATTGGAAGAGATTGAGCAGTTTTGGAATTTAAAACCAAGGGAAATCGAATGACACGCTCTCTGGACAAATCGCGTCAGAAAATGGCTGCCGAGCGCGGGGCGTCGAAGCAGCTTTC
>SLHT01000114.1 GCA_007136055.1 Syntrophomonadaceae bacterium | reverse complement strand
GGAGAACCTGGTCACTTCTCCGAACTTCGATTTCTGGCTTCCCAAAATGCAAAGAATGGATTGATAGCTTTATTTTAAAGAGGAAGGGTCAACCGGAAACAGGAGTCGTTTCCGATTCTGGCCTGGTCAGGAACAAGAGTAAACGGAAAAAGGAGCCCTCCCTGATTCTGACCTTCCCTGTCAATTTTCAGATTGGAGTAAAAAATGCCTGAACTGCCCGAAGTGGAAACAATTCGTCGCGAACTCGAACCATTGATTAGCGGAAAAATTTTTGTGCGACCGGTTTTGCACATGCCATCAACGATCGAGAGTCCCTCTGTTGAAGAATTTTCCACAACATTGACAGGGCGGACCATCGAAAACCTTACCCGCAGGGGCAAGTATTTAATCATTAACCTCGACCGCGGTATTTTAGTCGTCCACCTGCGGATGACCGGCAACCTTTCTTACTCCGTAAATGGTCAACCCCGTGAAGAAAGATTTCTGCGTGTTTCGCTGCCCTTCACAGATGAATCAGCCCTGCACTATTTCGATATGCGCCGCTTTGGAAGGCTATGGCTGGTCGCTAACCGGGAAGAGTTGCATACGAAAGTTTTAAAGCGGGTCGGCCCCGATATCCTGGAAGAAGTTGATCTGGAAAAATTTCTTAAACTGCTCGGAAAACGGCAGCGCTCCAAAATAAAAGCTTTACTGCTTGACCAGGGCTTTGCCGCAGGAATGGGCAACATCTACACCGATGAGTGTCTTCATCGCTGCAACATCCATCCCCGCAGGCAGGCCGGATCCTTAAGCCGTACTGAAACAGAAGAACTATACGCGGCAATAAAAGCCGTTTTAGCCGACGGCATAGAATACGGCGGAACCACCTTCCGCGATTACCGTAACACCAGCGGAGCGATAGGCAGTTTTCAATCAAAACTTGCCGTCTACGGATGTAAGGGTGAAAAATGCCGCTGTGGCGCAAAAATTGAAAAAATCACAGAAGCAGGAAGGGGCACCTATTACTGCCCCAACTGTCAAAAATAATTTGGCCCAGCGTTTAGGGGCTTTAGCTTCAATAAAGGTGCGACTTATAGTAAACTCAGGTAAAATATAGTAAAAGGGTTTGATTGACAAGTGAAAATTATCGGGTTAACCGGAGGGATTGCCTCGGGTAAAAGCACCGTGGCAAAGATGCTGGAAAAGAGGGGAGCGCACCTGATCGATGCCGATAAGCTGGCCCGGGAAGTGGTCGAACCAGGCCGGCCGGCCTGGCAGGCAATAGTTAACTGGCTCGGCGAATCGATTCTGCTGCCGGATCGGAATATTAATCGGGCCAGGCTGGCAAACCTGGTTTTTAAAGACAAACAGAAAATCGAAAAACTTAACAAAATAGTCCATCCCTGGGTCGGCTCCCGTTTTAGCACCTTATCTGAGGAAATAAGGGCAAAAGATCCTGAAGCAATTTTAGTTTACGACGTCCCTCTGCTCATCGAAGCAGGCATGCAGAACATGGTTGAACATATTTTACTGGTCTATGTGCCTCGCGAGGTGCAGCTAGAGCGCCTGAAGAAGCGCGACGGCCTGAGCCGTTCAGAAGCGGAACTGCGTTTAAATGCCCAGATGTCTCTTGAAGAAAAAAGGAAGCGTGCTGATACAGTGATTGATAACAGCGGTTTGCTGGAGGCTACCGCCCGGCAGGTCGATCTGTTCTGGGAAAAAATAAGGTAAGAGAAAATATTATACTTTGGACAAGAAGCATATTGCTTCACAAAAAGACAGGAGGCCGATTATGCATACGGTGACATTAATTAAAGGTGATGGCATTGGACCAGATATAACCGAAGCCACGTTGAAGGTAATTGAAGCAGCAGGAGTGAAAATTAAGTGGGATGAAGTCAGGGCAGGTGAAGGGGCGATTGAAGAGTTCGGCACACCTCTTCCTGCAGAGGTAATCAACTCTTTGAAAACAAACGGCATTGGCCTTAAAGGCCCCTTGACTACCCCGATCGGCTCAGGATTTCGCAGTATCAACGTTGCTTTACGCATGGAACTCGACTTATATGCCAACCTGCGACCTTCGAAAACTTTTCCGGGCGTTCGATCGCGCTTTGAGGATATTGACCTGGTTGTGGTCCGCGAAAATACCGAAGACCTCTATTCAGGAGTGGAACATATGGTCGGCGCTGATGCGGCTGAAAGCATCAAGATTATAACCCGTAAAGCATCCGAGCGGATTGTCCGTTTTGCTTTCGATTATGCCCTCGAAAACGGACGCAAAAAAGTAACTGCCGTACACAAGGCTAATATTCTCAAACTAAGCGACGGACTCTTTCTTGAAGTCGCTCGTGAAGTGGCGGAGAAGTATCCAAGGGTTGAATTCGAAGACCGCATTGTTGACAACATGGCCATGCAGCTGGTTCAAAAACCTGAGCTTTACGACGTAATGGTCATGCCAAATCTTTACGGCGATATTTTATCCGATTTGTGCGCAGGCTTAGTTGGTGGGCTCGGCCTGGTTCCGGGCGCTAACATTGGGGATAATGCCGCTCTTTTTGAACCGGTTCACGGCAGTGCCCCGAAGTATGCCGGTAAAAATTATGTCAACCCATCAGCTATGATCATGGCTGCCGTCCTTATGTTGAAGCACATGGGTGAAAAAGAAGCTGCCCAACGTATAGAAGAAGCCCTGGCTGCCCAGATTAAAGAAGGTAAAGATCTCACCGCAGACCTGGGTGGCAGCGCCGGCACGGCAGAGATGGCCGCGGCCCTGGCCGAGCGAATTAAAGTTAATTAGGCGGGTAAGTTGACAAAACAAGGCTCCCCGTTAATGCCGGACCTGGTTTGCTTAATGGCAGGAGGAACAAGAAAAATGCGCGTTTCCGCAATCACAATGGCCGGGCTCAGGTTAAACGACCTGGATTATTATCGATCGGACCTGGCAGCTCTAATAAAAAGCAGCGGTGCAAGCCTGCTTGTTCTGCCGGCTTATAGCGCACTAATGCTCGGTCTTGAGGTTGGTGCCCTGGTTCCTGCTCACGATTTTGGAAGCTCCCTACAGCAATATATTAAAAACCACAGCAGTTGGAACAATCGGTTTATGGATCTGCACAGCACCTTGGCACATGATCTCAATATCCACCTGGTAGCGGGCACGCTTGTTGAAATTGAATCAGGCCGCCATTATCACAGCGCTTACTGTTTCAACCCGGCAGGAGAGATTTGTTGCAGCCAGCGACAAACTCATCTTACGCGGTCTGAACGTGAAAGTGGATTTAGCAGGGGAGAAGGGTTAAACATTTTTACCCTGAACGGTCTTAAAACCGGCCTGGTAATCGGAAACGATGCCCGCCATCCTGAAGTCGGCCGCATTTTTGCCCTGCGCGGCGCCGGCCTTATCCTCTATTCCGGCGCTAGCGAAGCAGGCTTTAACTGCTGGCCGCAGGCTGCGGGCATGTGGGCCCAGGTTCAGCAGAACCAGTTCTGGTCTGTAGAAGCACAGCTAAGCGGCGCTATTAGCGGCAAGTTCTTCGGAGCGCCATCGGCTGTGCTCGGCCCCTGTGAAATTACCCCCGGCAAGAGCGGCTACTTAAAACGCGGTTACCCGCAAAGCGCTATAGTAACAGCTGAACTGGATGAAAAGTCCCGACTGAAGATCAAAGAGAATTACCCGCTCCTTAAACTTTTGAATCCGGAGGCCTATTCCGGGATTAATGAGGGGCCGGTTTTGTAGGGTGTGACTGCAGGGCAACAAAGTAAAATTGCAGAGCCATGACTTCTCATGTCCTGCTTCCGATCATAAAGCCCTTAGATAGGAGACTGGCAAATGGCCCTTGATGGCTGGAAAGAAAAATTATATCAACGCTATTTGTCCTGGATCTGCCGCCCCAGTCGAATAGAAAGGCACCTGCGTGCAGCTTTACCTGCTCCTGCACAACCTGCTCTGGAAGTTAAACAGGGTCTGGTTCGGGCTGCCGCCCTGCAGGTTGAACTAAAGCTCTCTAAAAGCCCACTCTATTATGCAGACGAAATGCACCGCCGTGTAAAGGAAGCAGTTAAAGAAGGGGTACAGTTAGTCGTTTTTCCTGAATACAATAACCTGCCGCTGTTGGGTTTGCTGCCGGGTTTTGAAAAGATGGAGGAAGCATATCGAAAGAAAGTAAAACAGTCAGGCGTTAAAGATGATAATCAAAAGGAAGAAGAAATTAGCCTGGCCGAAGTTTTTCGCTATATGAGCCCTGCCGTTCAGCCCCTGGTCCACACCGTCTTTTCCTGCCTCTCTGCCGTCTATGGGCTGCATATCATGGCCGGCAGCTACACCCTGGCCGATAATGGAAACGTGATAAACCGCTCTTTCCTGTACGGGCCGACAGGCCTCCGGATCGGCAGCCAGGATAAGGTTCACCTGCTGCCGGTAGAAACAGAATGGAACATAAAAAGGGGCCGCTCATTCTCTGTTTATGACACACCCCTGGGCAGCCTGGCCCTGCCTGTCTGTATGGATGCAACATACTTTGAAACCTTTCGCATCCTTGAACAAAAAGGAGCCGATATTGTTCTGCTGCCGATAGCCAACCTTGAAGAATACAATTATTGGCTGGCCCTGCGCGGGATTTGGCCGCGTGTCCAGGAAAGCCAGCTTTATGGCATTAAAAGCGCCCTTGTCGGCACCATTGCCGGCTTGAAATTTACAGGACGGGCAGGCATTTTCGCCCCTCTTGAAATCACTCCAAACCGGGACGGAATTCTTGCCGAAGTCGAACCATATGACCGGGAAGCAATTGCTATTGCAGATCTTGACCTGGAAGCCTTACATAAACTGCGCAGCGCGCACCCCTGGCGCGATTCAAATCCGGTCCTCTACCGCCGCTATTTTCCTGAACTATACAGTTGAGGTGGTTAAAGGAAACTCTCTTAAGGGTTTGTGGTGATGCGCAGTCAATACGGGGTAGCCGGACAGGTGAAAGCTTAGCGAAGAGGAATCTGCTCAGCTATAAACCTGCATTCCAGGTTTAAATAGCTTAGGCAGGGCATGACGTGCCTGAACCCTGCTTCGGACATCAAGCTGAACGATCCCCCTGCCCTAACCTTTCTCAATATCGACAGTTTCCCCGCCGGTGACCAGCTGCAATTGCTCGAAAGAAATTGGCAGCAGGGAATGGGGGGTGCCCGCGGAAGTATAGACTACGTCAAACCGCTGCATTGAACTGTCCAGGAAAATCGGCACGGCGCTGTCAATGTCGAAGGGACAGACACCGCCGACCCTGTAACCGGTAATCTCCTCAACCTCTTCCGGTTTGGCAATCTTTGCCCTACCCCCGCCAAGCAGGGCTTTAACCTTTTTATCGCATATTTTAACATCTCCGGCAGCGACAAACAGGCCGTATTTGCCGCCGGAACGAAAAAGAATCGATTTAGCGATCTGTCCCAGTTCAACATTTAAAGCTTCTGCCGCCTCAGCAGATGTTTTGGTAGTTTTTTCATGTTCACGCGGAATAAGGTCTAGTTCGAATTTTTCCAGGTGTTTTCTTGCCCTGGCCAGGGCCTGGTTTTCTGTCATTAAATACACCTCGCATAATAATTATATCCAAACGATCAGCTTGACCTTTTTGGAGTAAACGGTAAAGCGGTAAAGCCTCTGATCCTGAAGCACCACTGTTATTATATGCTTATCTCCTGTAGGCCCGCACTTCTTTTTCCGGGTAGCGGGAAAAAACTATTACTCCGATCAGAATGAACAAGGCTGAAACCGGTCCGGTTAACTGTACACCCAGTGGCTGTGCTACAGTACTGCCGAAAAGCTGCAGTAAAGCGCCGCTGATTACTGTCGAAAGCCCCAGGGCTAATTTTAATACAAAACCCTGGGCTCCAAAATACATCGCTTCACGTTTCTGGCCCGATAGTTTGCCTTCCAGGTCCGAAACCTCGGCGACGATGGCATCGGGCACAATCAAAATTACTCCTACAGGCAAACCAACCAGGCCTAAAAGTATATAGCCAAACAATTCAGGTGTCAGGCCGAATACCGGTTGGCCCATGATATAAAACAGGGGCAGTAAAATCATAAAAGCGATTAAGGCAAACATCATTACCGGCTTTAGACCAATTCTTTTAGAAGCTATATTGATTATGGGGAAAAAAAGCAGGGCAACTCCGAAGGCGATACCGAAATAAATTGAAGTTTGCTCTTCGGTCCCTTTTAGAAGCACGGTCACATACAGGGGGAGATTTAAAGTAATAATGTTAAAACCAAGCCAGAAAGTAACGTTGCCAACCAGGTAGATAAGAAATGGCTTATTTTGGTAAGTTGTTTTAAGTGCTTCAACCAGGCCGAGCGTTGCCGGTTCTGAATCGGCATATTCTTTTTCTTTAATGGCAAATGGCAGGTAAAGCAATATCAGTCCAAGTGCGGCCATAATCCAAACCATTCCGTGAAAATCGAACATACCGATCAAAATGCCTGAACCGATTAAAGCTATACCAATCCCAAGCAGCATGAAAACGGCCCGGAAAGTAGCCAGGTCAACCCGGTCCTGCAAGGTGCGGGCCAGCTCCGGCAGTAGCGCCAGATAAGGGCCGACGTAAGCAGTAAAGAGGGTAAAGTAAAGCGCGAGCATCACCGCTAAATAAACACTGTTCAAAGGGGAATTCTCTGCTACAGGCGGGTAAAAAAGAAAAACGAAAACAGCGGCGTAAGCGACACCGCTGAAAAGCATAAAAGGCATCCTGCGCCCCATCCGTCCGCTGTAATTATCAGACCAGCGGGCAATTACCGGGTCGGCGACAGCATCAATAGCCCGGCCCAGGAACATTATAATTCCAAAAGCAAATGGAGGCATCAGGGCTTCGACACCCTCGAGGGGACTGGTAATGTAATAGTAAAAAAGCCAGGTAATCAGCACCCTGTCAATCAGGCTGAATCCTCCCGACCCCGAACCGTAAATAATTTTACCCCAAAGCGGCAGCTGCTTAACAGTCAACATCATGCAACTCCTTTCATTCACCCCCAATAAGTTAAAAAGGTGTCAGACACCTTTTTAACTTATTGGGGTATCCGATTTATTCCGGCTTCTGCCCTTCCTCACGGCATTTGCTTTCGGAAATGCTGTATTTTAATGCGTAGGCCAGAAAGCCTGCGCCTGAGGCAAAAGCAGCCCCGGTCGAGGCCCGTCCGCTATCGGGGCAGACAGTTTCGCAGAAGAAGCCGTTGTCCATTTCGGCACGACTGAAAAAGTCCTTAGCCCCGGCATTACAGGCCAGCAGGTCGTTACAGGCGGACAGCGGCCAGGGGTTTTCGGCATGCAAAGATCCCGCTTCTTCAAAGTTGCTGTCCTGGTGATAATGTTTATTGTTAGACGAGCGAATCCAGTGAACAGTATTTTTAAAAACAAGATCAGTGAATGAACAGAAACCGTAATGAGCCAGAAGCTGCAGGCTGCCGGGAGGGTTATCGTAAAGAGAGAATCTGCCTCTGCCGTCGACAGCCCAGGCAAACATCATCCCAAAGGGTCCCTTAACAGTGCAGTGCTCATAAACCGACTGCTGGAGTTCCCGGGTCAGGGTGGCAAAGTCACTTTTATGCTGCCATCTTTCTTCGGCCTGAAGCTTGGCCAGGAAGCGAAAAGCGCTCTGTAGCAAAGCATTGTTGTAGGTGAGAAAAGGGTAATAAGCAGGATCATCTGAAGGGTCAAGAAAGGTGCTGTATAATCCCGATTCAGGGTCAAAGTTATCAAAGGCTTTTTCAACCAGGATATGCAGCCCACTTTGAATTATTTCTTCCTTTACCAGTTCCTGGTCGCCGCCGTGGCGAAGATAGTGGTCGAGAGCGAGGAAGAAGGCGGCCAGCTGGTCCAATTCAAAGCCGGGATAGAGAACTGATCCGTTAATATAGTGGGCATGATCGCCGGCATTATTGATGTGTTTTTCGAATACATTTAGTAGCAGCTCACGGGCCGTGCTTCGGTCTGTCATCATAATAGCAGGGAAGCTCCACAACAGGGCGTCGCGGCTCCAGAAAGCAGAGCTGACGTAATAACGGGGGCTACGCGAAGTAACAGGGACCAGTTCATCGCTGTCCAGGGACCTGCCCGTAGCGTAGAAGTATGAGAAGAAAAGATTCCGGTTCAGCAGGCAGTTAAAATTTTCATCCTCCAGCATATTGCGGCGGCTGTCCAACCAGTGGCAGGTTTTATTCTTTAAATCTGTCGCCCCATGGCGCCGTAAGTCGACAGCAGTAACCCCTGCCCCGTCTGCCTCCAAATTTGCCGCAGTAAAAAGTTTTGTTTCAAAAGTTGTACCCGGCTCGAGATACAGTTCATGGATGACGCTGTATACTTTCTTTTCAGCGTCCAGATTCCATTCTGCCTCCGGCACTGCCGTCATGGCCAGTGCTGCCAGCGGTGGGCCGGCTGAAGCTTCAAGTACAGTGCTCCTCGTCCAGCGGTCGTAGGTTAAGGTGTGTTTGCCTTCGATTGCCCTGCGGTTAAAGATAATATAATTAAAGCTGCTCCAGCAACCCTTCCACCCTAGTTGAATTGTAACCGGTTCGCTGCCGGTATTAGACAGGTTCAGTTTGTAATAAAAACCTTTAAAACCGGGTGGGGCAACAATTTCGCCCCGCAGGCTTAATCCATTTTCAGTGGTCAGGTTAAAAGCGGGTATCCAGTCCAACACATAATCCCAGCTCATTGAATGGTTTAAATCGACAACTTGTTCTCCGATTTTTAAAAAAGGGCCGATGAGTGGTAAATCTTCACCGCCGTAAAACTCCATTAAACCCCGATAACCGAGATGTAAAATATTAACGGAAGTAATGCCTCCACCTGAATTGATTTGCGGAAGAGATAGATATTCATTGCCGGTCAGGTAATAAGTTTTATGGTCGGTTATTTCTTCCGGAACTGTCAAAATGATTTTCTTCTTGGACCGGTTATCCATGCCAGACCTCCTGATCTATTCTCTTAAAACTGTTAGTAAAATTAAACTGTCAGATATACTTTTCGCTTTAAACATAAAAAACCCTTTATTTATAGTTCATTTGCAGGTGAGTAAATAGTGTCAGGCATGTGTATTTACAACCAAAAAAATTTTATAATATTGTTAAATATTTTTTCTTATGATATAATTCAGGCTATAATTAACGCTTTAACTACAAATAAAAGGGGGGCTTTCTGCGGGTAAAATTTAACAATTTTATTTCTCTTTGTGGAGTGGGTCAGTAAAAAATGAAAGAGGAGGTAAGTTGATTGAAACGAAAACTATTCTTTTTTGCCGTGCTATTTTTAGCTTTGGCCCTGGTTTTTGGGGTAATGGGTTGTGCTCCTGTAGATCCAGTTGATGATGAAGAAGAAGTTACGCCTCCGGATGAAGAAGTAGATGATGAAGATGTTTTAGAATTTGACGGCGAAATAAAAATTGCCGTTACCGGCCCCATGACCAATATTCAGGGTGAAATGATGTGGTGGGGCGCCGAAATGGCCAGAGATGAAATTAATGCAGCCGGCGGAGTAATCATCGGAGATGAAACCTATTCTGTCAGTCTGATCCAGGTAGAAACAGATGAAATTATGGATCCGCTTGGTGCCGTATCGGCCGTGGAAAATGTTATTATTTCTGAGGATCCCCACTTCCTGATCGGTGGGTTCCGCACCGAGGCAGTAATGCCTTATACCGACCTGGTTGCCAGAGATTACCAGAAGATCTTCGTTATTTGCGGCGCTGCCACTAATGAACTGCTTGAAGGCCGTATTGACGAAGACTATGATACCTGGAAGTATCTTTTCCGGGTTACCCCGATTAAATCTACAGACCTTGTTACCGTAACCATATTGATGTTAAACGACGTAGCGATGGCTGTGCGCGAAGAGCTAGGTATCGCACAGCCCAAGGTTGCCATCCTGGCCGAAGCACTGGAATGGAATGAAGCCCTGGTTCAAATGGCTCCGCAGATCTTCCCGACCCTTGGTTTGGAATTTGTAGGGACCTTCAGGCCTTCTGCCACGGCATCTGATGTTACAACAGAACTGCGTGGTATTGAAGCCTCGGGTGCCCATATCATTTACACGATTATGTCGGGTCCGGTAGGCATACCGTTCGGCAAGCAGTGGGGTGAGCTGGAAATACCGGCGGCTCCGGTAGGCATTAATGTAGAAGCCCAGAAGTCCGGCTATTATCCGGCAACTGATGGTTTCGGGGATTACGATTACACACTCAATACCTTTGCTAAGAATGCAGAAATTACCGAGGAAACAATCCCCTTTATGGAGCAGTTCGTCGATTTATTTGGACAGCTGCCCAATTATAATGCCGATACTTACAGCGCTGTATATATTCTGGCAGAAGCAGCTGAACGCGCCGGCACTCTTGATACGGATGCCGTGATCGAAGAGATGGAGAACACCGAACGGATCGGTGCTGCCGGGCGCTTAGTATTTGATGAAAACCACGATGTTGTCTGGGGCCCAGGTTATGTAACTGCTGTAGGGATCCAGTGGCAGGATGGTGAGCTCTTAGGAGCCTGGCCATATGAATGGTATCCCGATCCTGAAAATGCTCCCGACCTGGTAGTTGGCTATGATGGTATTGTCCCCTACCAGCTTCCGCCTCATGTTCTCGAGCAGTGGAGAGAGTAGCATAATTAACAGTTTAACTACATATGCTGCAAATGCAACTGAAACGGGGAGCCCCTAAAAGGGGCTCCCCGGGTTGAAACATATATCCCGTTATTTACGAGAGGAATATGCCATGCTAAGTGATATTCTTGTTTACGGTTTAATGAACGGTGCGGTCTATGCCATGCTGGCCGTAGGGTTTTCCCTAATTTTCGGGGCAGCCAGGATTATCAACCTTGCCCATACTGCATTTTTTATGCTGGCGGCCTATGCTGTTTTTTACTTAGGGTTTTCCATGGCCCTGCACCCTGTAATTGCCATCCCGCTGGCGATCTTGATCGTCGTCCTGGTCGGGGTTTTTGTCTACTATGTCTTTATGGAACCGATCAGAGAGCATGAAACAGCAGTGCTGATCATTACTGTGGCAGTGGCCCTGGTTTTTCAAGAGGTAATTCTGATTGTATTCGGCGGTCATTACCGGGGGGTTTCGAACATTGTTTCCGGTTATGTCAGCCCGATGGGCATTCGCATATCCTACCAGTACCTGCTGACTATGGGTGTTGTCAGTTTTTCACTGCTGGCAGTCTGGTTGGTTTTGATGAAAACACGCCTCGGTGTTGCAATTCGTTCTTCGGCCCAGGATCGTGAAATAGCGAACCTGATGGGCATGAATGTGGCCCGTATTGCTGCTGCCACAATGGCAATATCAGTTGCCCTGGCGGCTATAGCAGGTGTAATGGTAGCGCCCCTCTACACGCTTGAGCCGCACATGTGGCTTGATCCCCTGGTACTCGTTTTAGCGATCGTTATTTTAGGCGGCCTGGGCAGTATCAAGGGCAGCTTTATCGGGGCTTTGATCCTGGCTTTTATCGAGGTTATAGTGGTTTTTACGATGCCGGGGGGAGCATTTTTAAAAGTAGCGATTGCCCTGGCGATCATGCTGGTCATATTAGTAGTCCGTCCCGAAGGTTTGTATGGAGTCTACCTGGAAGGGGAGCGATAAACCCATGGCTGTTATACAAATGGCGCTACGTTATATTCGTAAAGAAATATTGGTTCTACCCACACGCGTAATTGCTGTGCTTTTTGTCCTTACCTTGCTGCTTCTGCCCTTTCTGACCCAGGACATGTATATTCTACGTATCCTGGCCATAGCCGCTATTTTTGCTATCTTTGCAGCCAGCTGGGACCTTCTGTCAGGCTTTGTCGGTCAGATCAGTTTTGGGCATGCCCTCTTTTTCGGCGTTGCGGCCTATACTACTGCTCTTTTAAACCTTCGCCTGGGATGGTCTCCGGTAATTACAATTCCACTGGGAGCCCTGGTAGCTGTCCTGGTCGGGCTGCTGGTGGGTATTCCCTGCCTCCGCCTTAAAGGTCCTTACCTCGGACTGGCAACCCTTGCCTTTCCAATCATGCTGATGGGTATAATTTTTGTCTTTCCGGGGTTTTTCGGTGGTGAACTGGGTATATCAGGGATTACACGCCTGGCTGCCCTGCGTATCCATGAGTATTACCTTGCTGTAGGTCTTATGCTTGTCCTTTGCTTTATCATGTGGAAGATCACAGATTCGAAAATAGGCATTATCTTTCATGCGATCAGGGAAGATGAAATTGCTGTTCGCGCTTCAGGAATCAACACAATTAAGTTTAAGCTTCTCGCTTTTTGCCTGAGCGGCTTTTTTGCCGGTATTGCCGGCGGGCTTTTTACTCACTTTTTACGGATCGCCGGTCCCTCGATGCTGGCCGTGCTGATGTCTTTCCAGGCTATCATTTGGACCATATTTGGCGGAATAGCAACTATTTACGGAGCAGTTGCCGGGGTATTTATTCTTTATCCGACTCTCGAAATCTTAAGGGCGGCTGCCGAGTATCGTATGCTGATCTTTGCTTTAATTGTGCTGCTGGTGCTGCGGGTTATGCCGGAAGGAATTACTACTTTTATCCGGGACAAACTTGAACGCGAATGCCCGCGCTGCAAAGTGCGCAACGCTTTTAACAGGAAAGAATTCCGGGTCTGCTATTCTAATATGCACGGATAAAGATCAGGTAAATCACCGCGTATTAAAGAAGTTGAGATTCACTGTCAAGCACACATGTTAAAAAAATGCCAGGGTTAAGGCAACCCTGGCATTTTCTCTTAAGCTCATCAGTTCCTTTTCAGCTTATTCTTTTTATCCTTAAGTCTTCATTTCGGATTTCTGGTTTTGCATCATGTTCCTACAATCCCAGGTAAGATTGGCGCACTGTTTCATCTTCTAATAATTCTTTACTGGTGCCATGGGTAATAATCTTCCCGTGGGAGATGATGTAATTACGATCAGCCATAGAAAAAGTCATGCTGACGTCCTGTTCCACAAGCAAAATAGTCATTCCTAAGGCCTGGATTTGCTTGATTTTGTCGAAAACCAGCTGCTTAACCTGGGGAGCTAAGCCTGTTGAGGGTTCGTCGATACAGAGTAAAAGCGGCTTTACCATTAGCGAACGGCCGATAGCCAGCATCTGCTGCTCTCCTCCCGACAGGGTGCCGGAGACCTGCTTACTGCGTTCTTTAAGGACCGGGAAAATTTTGTAAACGTCATCTAAATTTTCCTGCACCAGCTTTTTATCCTTAATCAGGTAAGCTCCGGCCATCAGGTTTTCAAGAACTGACATTTCAGTAAAAGGACGGCGCCTTTCAGGGCAGTGAATCAAGCCTCTTTTTACTATATCATGAGCCGGCAGCTTTTCGATTCGTTCACCGTTAAAAGTAAACTCACCTTCGATTTTTATGTCACCGTAACGAGTGCCTTTAAGGGTTTCTCTTTCCCAGCGCACCAAGCCTGTAATTGTGCGGATAAAAGTCGACTTTCCGGCCCCGTTAGGTCCGACCAGGCTGACCAGTTCTCCGCTGTCAACGTGCATACTGATATTATTTAAAATCATTGCCGTGTCATAAGAGACAGTCAGGTTTTTTACTTCCAACAGCACCTAGACCACCTCCTTGCCAATATATGCTTCAATTACTTCTTCATTATTAATAATTTCATCAGGTGTTCCCACAGCAATTACCTTTCCAAAGTGCATTACTACAACACGATCGACAATTTTCATTAACTCCTGCAGCTTATGTTCGATAATAATCATCGCCGCGCCTTCGCTGTGCAGTCGGCCAAAACGACCTCCCTTATGCAGGCGGCGCACTGACTTGGCCATCAATTCTG
>SLHT01000287.1 GCA_007136055.1 Syntrophomonadaceae bacterium | reverse complement strand
TTCAAGTTCCCATTCTTCTACGTTAGAAGTACCCTGCAAACGGACAGGCTTTCGCGCTGTTCCAACCAACTCCAACCCGAAAATATGGCTATCTGCATTGCTTATAGAAAAACGATGCATTTAGTATACCGGCAACAAGTTTACCGGACCCTTTCGTTTTTTAAATAGCAGCAATAAAAAAACACAATCAAAAGCTCCGCTTCACAATACTGCTTTCGACTGAGTGCTTATAAATCCTGCCAAATTATTATAATTATTGGACTTAAATGCAAACGTTTTATCGGGCATTCTTCGATGTAAATAATAGGTGGTTTAGAAATTCTTAAAACACTTCATTCCAATTGCTTTTGATAAGTATAAATAATAGTAATATTCCCGTGTCAATCAGGCCCGTCTTTTCCAATCCAACAAATGAATACGGACCAGATCTTCCAAAGCGGTTTTAGCAAGTGGCGCGGTATGAGCCAGCATGAAAAAAAAATTAGACGCTGTTTTCTCAAACAAATGCTGGTCGGTAATTATGCTACCCATTACTCTATTTTAAAGTGATAACAGCCACAAGATGGGATCAATTACACCCCTGGGGTTATAACTATCACCACTGAAAGTTTTTACGGTTGCATCATTAACAACCTCATCACTTGTTTTGCAGCCAATATTCGATGATCTAACAAAAAGATAGCCTCCGTAATTTTCGGTTACAAAATCATGAAATCGCCTGTAATGCTCCCTTAAATAGGTCTGAATAGAGCGTGAAGAACTAATAATATTGTTTCGATAGAAATTTTTTTTATGCCCAGTTGTATCAAGTGGTAATTCCGCCAGCGGACCAAAACCGCCTCCCACACCATTTAAATCCCAAAATTCATCTGTCTTAGTAAAACAAACAACCAGGTTTTTTGAGCGCGGATCACTACCAAGCTCTTCAAGAGCCAGTGCCACCTTTGTAGCCAGATTGAGTAATGTCTGATCAATAAATTGGTTGTCTTTACTCAAGTCAAAGGTAGATAAATCTACCAGCAGTACCAAGTTGCTAGTATTCTTAATGATAGGTAACTGAGAAGCTATTGAATCTACCTGGTCAAAAGCACCGCCCATTGTATCATAAATAACAAGAATGGCTCTCCTTGTTGGATTTCGTAATAACTCCCACAAGCTGTAACTACGATAAGTAAGTTCCAACAACAATGGTTCTTCTATAAAACCTTCGGTAGGTCTTGGGAACCTGCCTTTTTTAAGGGTTTCAATATATAATTCTTCTATTTTATTGATTGTGCTTTGATTCAGAGGTCGCAATGAAAACCAACTATCCGGAAGGTTATTAATAGAATAAATAAGGCTGCTTAAAAAGGTAGTTTTACCGCAACCCTTATAACCGATAACCACCAGGGGATAGACAGGCACCCTTCTGTCAACGGCATTTATATAAGGCCTGGGAATCTTTAAACTTATTTTGCCTTGATTACATTCTGTGCCATCATGTTCAAGCAGGCAGAAAGGACATAATCGACTCATTTGTATTCACCCACTTAAATTTTATAATCTTAAATAACCCTGAAACAAGGATCACCTGTGCATTGCCTGTTGTCGGTTAAGGGTAGATTTCGCCAAGAATAACAATCATCTATAAACAATTACGATCCTGACAAGGCAGCTCGTTTCGAAACAATTTCTCGGATATTTAAATAAAAAAAAACAAATCTCTATCGTTAAAAGGTATTTTCCCAACTAAAGCTATTCACCGGTTACCTGCTTTATCACAGCTCACTAAATATAGATGGCTTCAATTATTATTTAAGAATGTTACTGGCTTAATATCGGCAATGCAATTGTAAATAGTGTCTCTAATTTTTCGCCGGAAGCCTGCTACCTATAAAAGCTGTAATTGTCGTCCATTTTGCCATAGTAAAGCCATTCGCCTACCGTTTTAAATAAGAAGCAGCATCACTGTTTAAATAGGTATTATCGCTACCGGTGGCTTTCATTTTATATTTAGAGCTAGAAAGCTACCATTATATATGAATTTGTGAAATAATTAATCTTATTTTCCCCTAATCCTATAAAAATATTTCTATAGAGGCTATGGCACTTCAAATTCAAGCCATTCCCCTTTATGAGTCATACCTGTGTCATGCTCCAGCACTACAATATGATATTGGTAAGTTCCTGGGGCAAGTTGTTCCACCATCATATCCCCTTGCCAGGGGCCTTGTCCAGATACAACATTAGATATAGGAGCCCCTGGTCCTAGAATTTCAAAATACATTTCCCATGACGCATCTGGATCTGTCATTATCTGACCTTGCAAGTAGGCAAAATTTGAACCCTTTTCAACTACAGGCTTGGTTATGGCAATCATACTGAGGTCGGAATGATCTACCGGTTCAATGAATTCCTCATTTGCATTTACCAGGTTACTGTCATGGTCATTATTAGATTCGGTCGTATCGCTAACCGTTAATAACGCACTAAAATTAGAGGATATTTCATCAGCCAGTAAACCTAAACGACCAGTTAAAATTGCAATAACTAATAATGATATGACAATAAATAAAAAAACCCAAGTGAATCTTTTTCTCCTGCCTGTACCTCTTGCCCGATAATAAGGTTTAACATATTTATTTTTCATGAAAATGCAGCCACCTAAGAAACACTATTTTTCATGCCATAGGTACTTTCCTACACTTGTTTATAAATAAAGCTGGTTCGATGCTTTGTAAAAGCCTGTTAGTAGTCCAGATTAAACATTTGCTGTTTTATATTTATTCTAACTTTACCTGAGCTATAAAAATAAATAAATACCTTTTCCTAATTCCTTTAAATAAAACTATTAACAATATTACTCTTTATGTCTATCGAAAAAAGATGAAACCCTTGACTCGCAAAGTTACCTGGTTTTGATTGTGACAATCCCCTATCAATCGGGGCAGTCATTTCCACAGGACCTTTCAGGAGACCCTATGATACAAGGCTTTTGGGACCCTTTTTCCGCAACCTACCTCATTTTTCAGCCCTTCGGTAGGTTGCGGCTTTTTAAATATTGCAAGCAATTCATATATATTTTTTGATATTATGTACTATGTCTTCAGTTAAACAATTATAATATTAAAAACTAATTTATGTTTGACTAATCAAATATTTCCCATAGCCAAAAGAAGTTCCTTTTCCTAGATGAAGGTACTGCCCAAACAACAGAAGAGGTAAATAATTATCCATTTCACCAAAGAAAGTAATTTCACCCAAAAAACCTTCCATGCCGAATTTTTTCCTTTGTCTGCCGGAGTGTCTTTCCCATTGCACCCATTTAAGATTATTCTTTATAATATTAACTTCAGATGCCTGTTCTAAAATATCTTTGTAATGCAACTTTAGTTCATAACCACAGTAATAATATGAAAGGGTAGATATCCGACGCATAGTATTTCTTAGCAATAATGGGAAGTCTATGTCTTTTGTAATTTCTCCCTTAAATTTAATACTGGTTGGCGTTAAAAAGTTAATTTTTATATACTTATTGCCTGCATCTAGACAAGTCAAACCATTCATCAAGGAATCCAGATAAAGAAGCACAGAAGGTTCTGAATAGCTGGTTTTTTTTCTTAAATAAATAGTTGAATAAGCTTCACCATCTGCATTGCCAAGAGATTCAACCTTATCCAAGGTGCATTTGCCGCGACGACCATTTACAATT